>JANLZT010000098.1:0-7208 GCA_031366465.1 Betaproteobacteria bacterium
GGCCCTCTAAACTGGCCGCATGCCCACCCCCGCACCGCTCAAGGCCATGATCCTCGCCGCCGGCCGCGGCGAGCGCATGCGCCCGCTGACCGACCACACCCCCAAGCCGCTGCTGCCGGTGGCCGGGCGGCCGATGATCGAATGGCATCTGCGGGCGCTGGCCGCCGCCGGTGTGCGCGAGGTGGTGATCAACACCGCCTGGCTGGAGGCCCAATTCCCGGCCGCGCTCGGCGATGGCAGCCGCTGGGGCCTGCAGATCCACTACAGCGCCGAGGGCCGCGACCACGGCGGCGCGCTGGAGACGGCCGGCGGCATCGCCGCGGCCCAGCACCTGCTGGGCGACTGCTTCTGGCTGGTGTCGGGCGATGTCGTGGCACCCGGTTTCAGCTTTGACTTGGCCGCCGGTCAAGGCTTTGCCGACAGCCCCGACGACGCCCACCTGTGGCTGGTGCCCAACCCCGATTTCCATGCCGCTGGCGACTTTGCACTGCGCAACGGGCGGGTGCTGCGGCCACCCGCCGGCCAGGCCCGGCCGCTGACCTATGCCAATCTGGCCCTGCTGCGGCGCCGGCTGGTGGCCGGCGTGCGGCCCGGCCAGAAGGCGGCACTGGGCCCCTTGCTGTTTGACAGCGCTGCCGCCGGCCGGCTGGGCGGCGAGCGCTTGATGGGCGACTGGCACAACCTGGGCACCGCCGCCCAATGGGCCGCGCTGCAGGGCATTGACCTGGCCGGCCCGACGGCCACCGCCACCGCCGCCGGGACCGCCCGCCATGGCTGAGGCCCTCGATCCAGCCGGCCACCTCCGCCAAGGCGGCCCCGCCAGCCTGGCCAGCCCAAGCTGGCGCTTGGCGGTGATCGGCGCAGGGCCGGCCGGCCTGGCACTGGCGCTGCAGGCCGCCCGGCTGCTGCCGCGCGCCGAGATCACCCTGTTCGATGCCCGGCCGGCCGACAAAGATGTGTCGGGCGACCCGCGCACCCTGGCGCTGGCCCTGGGCAGCGTGCAGGCACTGCAAAAACTGGCGGCCTGGCCGGCCGCGCTGGCGCAACCGATCACCGAGGTGCTGGTGTCGCAGGCGCCGCCCACGCTCACGCTGCCCTGGGGGCCGGGCAGCGTGCGGCTGCGCGCCGCTGACGAAGGCGTGGCGATGCTGGGCGCGGTGCTGAGCTACGGCGCGCTGGTGGCCTGCCTGCAGCAAGCCTGGCTGGCCGCCGAGGCGCTGGAGCCCGCGCGGCTGCACAGCCGCTTTGGCCAGCCGGTGGCCGAGCTGCGCAACCTGGCCGGCGCCGGCCAGGCTGGCGGCGGCGTGCAGGTGGACGCCGGCATCGCCGAGAGCTTCGACCTGGCGGTGGTGGCCGAAGGTGGCGTGTTTGCCGACCAGGCCCGCAAGGCGCTCAGCCACGACTATCGCCAGACCGCCTGGGTCGGCAGCGTGACGCTGGCCGGCGCCACACCCGGCCTGGCGGTGGAGCGCTTCACCCGCGAGGGGCCGCTGGCCCTGCTGCCGCTGCCCCCGGCTGTTGGCGCCGATGCAGCAGCCGGCAGCAGCGGCCTGGCCCGCGCGGCAATGGTCTGGTGCGTCAACCGCGACGACGACCCGGTGGCCGGCCTGAGCGACGCCCAGCGCGTCGCGGTGCTCAACAGCCTGTTGCCGCCCGAGGCCGGCCGCATCGTCGCGGTCTCGCCATTGAAGCATTTCGCGCTGGGCCTGAACGCCGAGCGCAGCCTGGTGGACGGCGCCATCGTGCGCATCGGCAATGCCGCCCAGACCCTGCACCCGGTGGCCGGCCAGGGCCTGAACCTGGGCCTGCGCGACGCCACCGAGCTGGTGCTGGCACTGCGCCGCGCCGCGCCGGCCGACCTGGCACCGCTGCTGCGCGGCCTGGCCTGGTCGCGCGGGCCCGACCGCTGGGCCATGATCGCCGCCACCGATTTCCTGGCGCGCAGCTTCACCTGGCGCTGGCCCGGCCTGCCGGCAGCGCGCGGCCTGGGCCTGGCCGCGTTGCAGGCGCTGCCGGCGCTCAAGTCGGCGCTGGCGCGGCGGATGATGTTCGGGCGACGCTGACAAGCGCCGCGCGACCACCGGCCGGTCAAAACCGCGCGTTCAGCGTCAGCCTGAAGGACCGCGACTCGATCGGGTGGAAGTGCAGGTCCTCCACCCCGTCGGCCGCTTCGCCTGGCAAGCGCGAGCGGTAGTGATAGTCGATCGCCGAGGCCTTGCGCTGGGTCAGGTTGAAGCCTTCCAGCTCCAGCCGCCAGCCCGGGCTGAGCTTGTAGGCGATGCGCCCGTTGAGCGACGCGGTGGCCTTGGAGCGCACCGAGTTGTCCTCCTTCAGCGGCCGCGGGCCGAAGTAGCGAAACTGCAGCGCGCCAGACCAGGGCCCCAGCTTGTCCAGTGCCAGCGCCAGCGACGCCACCCCCTCCACGGCGCCCGGGATGCGCTGGCCTTCGGGCGCGCTGTCGCGAAAGCGCGCCTGCGCAAACGCCAGGTCGGCATCGATGGTCAGCCAGTCACCCTGCTTGTAGTAGTTGGCCAGTTCGAAGCCCAGCCGCCGGCTCGACCGACCGGCTTCGGTGATGCCGGCATCGCCGACAAAAATCAGCTCCGACGCGAGGTCCAGGCGGTATACCGACAGCGCGGTCTGCAAGCCCGGCAAGGGCGAGGTGCGCAGGCCAAGCTCAAGGCCCTTGCTGCGCGCCAGCGCTGTCACCCGGTCTGCCGGATCGCCTGTTTTCGGGTCGACCGTGATGACCGTGCCGCGCGCATCGTTGCTGTGGAATCCGCCGCCCAGGTTGATGTAGAACTCGCTCTTGGCCCAGGGGCCGAAGACCAGGTTGAGCTTCGGGCTGACGATGCCGGCGCTGCGGGTGCCGGCGTTGGCCGCCAGGTCGCCGCGCACATCGAAGCGAAAAACATCGGCGCGCAGCCCCGCCACGCTGCGAAATGTCGGGGTCCAGCGCAGCGCGTTGTCAAACCACAGGCCGACGCTGGTCTCGACGATGTGGTCTTGCCGGGTGGTGGACAACACCCGCCTGGCCTGGGTGTTGTGCAGGCCGTTGTGGATGTTGTCGTTCTGAAACTGCAGACCCACCTGGTTTTCTGCCTCGCGGCCCAACAGTTCAGCCGCCCAGGCATGGCGGGCATTGACCGCTGTCATCGTGCGCCGGTCCGGCTGGTTGAACTGGTCGCCATTCACCGGGTTGTCGAGAAAGTAGGTGAAGTTGGAGTACAGGTCCAGCGTCCAGCGCGCCAGGTAGGCGTTGATCTCGGTGGAGGAGGTGGCCGTGCTGTTGCGCCAGGCCCCCGACAGGCTGTAGCGCTGCGCCTGGCCACCGTCGGTCGGGTCGATCAGGTCGAAGCGCCCGAGCTGGCCGCTCTGCACCGCTCGCAGCGGGATCTGGTCGGTGGCGTTCCACTCGGCCTGGTAGGCCATGCCGGTCAGGTTCCAGCCATTGGCCTTGTCGCCCTGCGAGTAGCGCAGCACGCCGTTGCGCTTGCGGTAGTCATCGGGATGGGTGAAGGGGCCATCGTTGTGCATCAGCTCCACGGCGTACAGCAGCTTGCCGGTGTGCAGCGCCAGCGAGTCGGCCAACAGCCCCCGGCGATAGCCGTTTTGACCGAGCCCGACGCTGGCGATGCCAGCGTCCAGCGCATCGGCGTAGCTGATTTCAACCGCACCGGCCGACGAGAAATCGCCTTCGCTGGCGTAGTAGGGCCCTTTCTTGTAGCGCAGGCCGGTCGCCAACTCGGGGATCAGAAAGTTCAGGTCGGTCCAGCCCTGGCCATGACCATGGCTGCGCTGGTTGACCAACATGCCGTCCACCGTGGTGCGCAGGTCGGTGCCATGGTCCAGGTTGAAGCCGCGCAGGTAGAACTGGTTGGCCTTGCCCTCGCCGCTGTGCTGGCTGACCACCAGGCCCGGGGTGGCCTCCAGCAACTCACCCGGCCGGTAGGCGGTGCGGGCGTCAAGCTGCTGCTTGGTCACGGTGCCGACGTTGGCGGAATCCGCCACCCCGACCTGGGTTGTTGCTGACCCGGTGATGACGATCTTGGCCAGTTCCTGCTCGCCGCCGGCCCAGGCCGAAGCCATGCCAAGCGCCAGCAAAGCGGGGCGCCAATCTGGGCTGCCGCACCAGGCCGCCAGCCGCCGCCGCCGTGGCGCCACGCCGTATCGCTGTGAATGTTTCAAGATGAACTCCATGCCAGCCGCCGCACTGGACAGCCGGTTCGGTCAATGGGTGTGCACGCACAGCCACGCCGGGCCTGGAGCCCGGCGCACAGGGTGCAAAGGAGGGCGGCGCGATGGCACCGCGGGCGCAACTAGCCGCCGGTGCGGGGCGGGCGCTCCAGCGGCTGCGCCACCTGGGAGTGGTAGCGCAAGGCCGATTCGGTAAAGCGCTGACCGGCCGGTATGCCAAAGACGAATGAAGTCCGGCTCAACCAGAGCCCGTCCACATCAAGGGCGCCGCGCTTCAGGCCATGGGCCTGCGCGGGCGGTGGTTCGGCGGCATCCAGGCTGACGTAAACCAGGTCATGCGCATCGGCATGGTCATGGCCGTGGATGGCCAGGTAGAGGTGGGCGTGAGACCGGCCGCTGGGGTGGTCGTGGTCGTGGTCGGCTTGATCGTTCGCCAGGTTTTGCAGGTAGCCGGCGCCCCTGTGGAAGTGCGCAGCTTCGGCGGCCCGATGCGCCGGGGCCAGGCAGGCCTGGACCCCGATGCACAACAGCACCCACCAGGTCAACCAGCGCATCGCGGCTGAACGCTCCGGGTCTGCAGCAGGGATCGTGGACGGGCGGTTCATCGGGACAAGGTGCGGGCAAAAACAACTCGACTGCAACTCGATTGCAACTCGATTCAGCGCAAGCGGCGCCACCTCACACCTTACGCCCGACCCTGGGCACTGGATTCACACCCTGGGCAAGGCCTGGGCAGCACCCGGCGGGCCGAGCTCACCGGTGACGCTGCCAATCCGCTACACGCCGCCGTTGCGCCGCCGGTAGATGGTGTTGCGGCTGATGCCCAATTGGCGCGCCGCCGCCGACACATTGCCCTGCACCGCCGCCAGCGTGCGGGCGATGGCCTGGCGCTCCAGCTCGCGCAGCTTGGCCGACGGGGGCTCGGCGGGCAGCACCGTGCCGGCCGCCGCCCCTGCCAATGGCCGCACCGGCAGCCCCGAATGCGGACTGGGCTGCGAACTCAGATTGGACCCCACGCCCTGCCCCACCAAGGGGCCACTCGCGGCCGGCCAGTCCAGCGCGCCGGCATCGCGGCCACCGGACTCGAAGCGCGCCATCATTTGCAGCCCGACATGGCTGAGCATCTCCACCAGGTCGGCCCGGGCTGCGCTGGGCCGGCCGAACAAGGCCTGCAGGCGGCGGTCGAACAGCTCGGCAAAGGCGCGCCCCAACAAGGCCGGGCGGGCCAGGCACAGCAGACGCGCCGCCACCCGGTTGGCGCCGCAGATGCGCCCGTCGTGGGCCACTTCGAGCAGGCCCTCCAGCGGCGTGCCCAGCAGCTCGGCGCGCGGATGGAAGCGCACCACCACCCGGTCAGGGCCGGGCTGGAACAGGCTGTTCTCGATGGCCGCCGCCGCATCGACCGCCAACGAGTAAATGTCGAAGGACGGCACGCTGTCGTAGGCGCTGATGTCGAGCGCGCCCAAGCGCTCGCCAGTGGGCGCGTCGATGGGCGCAGCGACGCAGAAAAACGGCCGCACATTGGCAAAGAAATGGGCGTCGCGCCCCACCAGATAGGGCAGGCCCTCGGCCAGCGCAATCGCCGGCGCCGAGGTGCCCACGCAACGCTCGGCCAGATTGACGCCCTTGCGGGTGGCGGTCAGCAGCGGGGTCGGCGTGGCCGATTCGTGACACACCCGGTCGATCACCACGCCCCGGCTGTTGAACAGCACCACCACGCAGCCGGTGCCGCGCAGGGCATGCGCCAGGCGCTCGGTCTCCGGCCGGGCGCGCTGCACCAGGCGGCCGTGCACGTCATC
This sequence comes from Betaproteobacteria bacterium, assembly GCA_031366465.1. Classification (GTDB taxonomy): domain Bacteria; phylum Pseudomonadota; class Gammaproteobacteria; order Burkholderiales; family Burkholderiaceae_C; genus Pseudaquabacterium. The sequence continues at coordinate 5,997 of JANLZT010000098.1, forward strand.
CAGCTCAGCCAGCATGGCACGCGAGACCAGCTCAAAATTGACACGCTCGTGCTCGCGCATGCCGCCATCGCGGCAGCGCTGCCAGGACCGCAACAGTGGCGATTCATCGTCGCGCGGCTGGATCCAGGGCGTCACCCGGTAGTGGCTGCGCACGGCCTGCAGGCGAGTCTGGAGTTCGGTAGAAGAGTTCATCGCATTTCGCCGGTTTTGCATCATTGTTCCACGCTGCAACAAGCGCAGCCGGCGGGACAAGGGCGACCGCCCAAAGCCTGTCTTCAGGCAGGCGCCGCGCCGCCAGCGACCTAGGGACCGCTCGCCATGGCTGTACGCACCGGCGCCCTGAACGTCGCGTCAACAGCCAACAAGTTCTGATCTCGGCGGCCGCGTCGGCGCCGCTGCGGCTCGATCACGCCGATGTCGCCAAAGGGGGTATGCCACCGGAACAGCGATGCTGAGGGCTGGTACAGACCTTTTCTAGGGATAACACCGAACCGGGCGCGGACCAGCCCTCAGTAGAGTTAGGTACACATGCGTACGAGCCGATCGGGCATGCGCTGCTGACACCACAGGCCGCTCAGGCCACCAGGAGACAACTGCATGACTTTGAACCGCTCGAATTTGTGGCGCAGCTTGATGGCCGGCGCTGCGGCCGTGCTGCTGGGCGCCTGTGCCCAGAACCCACCCTCCGCATCGGCGGCAGCCGGCGGTTCGGAGGTGCTGACCTATGGCATGGGCCAGCAACTGCAAAACTATTCGGCACTTGACCAGATCAACCGGTCGACGGTGAAGAACCTGGTCCCGGTGTGGAACCTGAGTCTCGACAACTCGGCCAACATGTCGACGCAGCCGCTCGTCAAAGACGGCGTGATGTATGTCGTCACGCACAACTCCACCGCTGCCATCGACGCCGTCTCGGGCCGCCAGATGTGGAAGACCTCGATCGATCTGCCGGCCGACGTGGGCGCGATGATCTGTTGCGGCATCCACGCCCGCGGCCTGGCCTTGGTTGACGGTGTGATTTTTCGACCGACGCTCGACGCCCACCTCGAGGCCCTGAGCGCCACCGACGGCAAGGTGCTGTGGCGCACCAAGGTCGCCGACTACAAGATGGGCTTTTCGATCACCGGCGCGCCGCTGGTGGTCGGCAATGTCGTGATGACCGGCATCTCCGGCGGCGAGTACAACACCCGCGGCTTCATTCGAGGCCATGAC
>JANLZT010000111.1:0-22092 GCA_031366465.1 Betaproteobacteria bacterium
CAGGCTGGGGCGCGCCTGTGGGGCGCTGAGAAGCGCAGCCCGCATGGCCGCGCGCGCAGCGCGCATCGTTGTCTGACTCGGCGTAATTGTTTGAGCGCAGCGCCCACAGGGCGCGAAGCGAGTTTTACGCCGGGCCATGTGGGTGAGCATCGCAAGGCAGTCGGCGCAGCCGACCGCTCCACCGAAGCGCCCCGGCCTGCCCGCACGCCCCTTTGCCGCCGCCAGCACGCGGCACGCAAAGCAGACGGTGAAGGTCAGGTCAGAGCCCAGACCGGTTCCCCCAGCCCTGCGCGTTAGACCGCCGCCCGATCTTGGCCGGCGTCCGTGACCTGGGTCGCGGCAGCGCATGGAGCGGCGCCACCCGCCCGGCGGGGTGGCTCAAGTTCGCACCGCGCGCTGCCGAAACCCCACTGAGCAGCGGGCTGGTGCCCGCATCGTTGTTTGCTGTTGCCCTGCCGGAAGTAGTCCAAGCCATGTCAGTGACCATCGGTGTCGAGGAATTGCAGGTCGGGATGTTTGTGCACTTGGACCTGGGCTGGTGGGCCCATCCGTTTGCCTTGTCGAGCTTTGTGGTGAGCTCTCGCGAACAAATCCAGACCATTCGCGGCCTCGGCCTCAAGGCCTTGCGGGTCAGCCCCGAGAAGAGCCTGCCCGCAGCCACAGCAGCCGATCCAAGCACCGCAGCCGCCGCGTTCGAGGCCAAGCCCCATACCGCCCACACCGCCAACACCGCCAACAGCGCCAACAGCGCCGCCAGCGCCAATATCGCCGCCGGCCAGATTGACGCTGCGACGCTGCTGCCGGCCTTGGCCGCTGACCCCCTGCCCGGCCCGGCCGCCGCCCGCCCGCTGGCCGCGCAGCGGGCGGCGCAGCGCTTGTGTGAGCTGCAATACCAGGAGGCCAGCCGGGCCTGGCTGGAGGCCCAGCGCCAGTTGCAGTCTGCGCCGGCCCAGTGTTTGGCCATCACCGAAGGCCTGACCCGTGCCTTGCTCGACAAGATGATGGTCGACCGCGAGATGTGCGTGCGGGTGCTGTCCGGCGTGGTCGGTGATCCGGTGGCCGGCCACGCGATGAATGTGGCGGTGATCTCGTTGCTGATGGCGCGGGTGTTCGGCTTTGACGAGGTCGAGCTGCAGGACACCGGCATCGGCGCCTTGCTGCACGATGTCGGCAAGGCCGACCTGCCCGAGCGCGCCCGCCACACTGATTTGCGCAGCAACTCGGCCGATTTGGCGCTGTACCGCAGCCATGTGGCGCTGGGCGTGGCCCAGGGCCAGCGCATGGGCTTGAGCGAGGGCGCGCAGAAGGTGCTGGCCCAGCACCACGAGATGGTGGACGGCAGCGGCTTCCCACAGGGCCTGCAGGTCGACCGCATGAGCACCGCCGCGCGCATCGTCTCGCTGGTCAACCGCTATGACAACTTGTGCAACCCGCTGCACAGCGTGCAATCACTGACGCCGCACGAGGCCTTGTCGGTGATCTTTGCGCAAAGCCGCAGCAAGTTTGACGCCACCATGCTGAATGCCTTCATCCGCATGATGGGCGTCTATCCGCCGGGCTCGCTGGTGCAATTGACCGACGACCGCTATGCGTCGGTGGTCAGTTGCAACTCGTCGCGGCCGCTCAAACCCCGGGTGCTGGTTGCCGATACCCGGGTGCCGATGGATGAGGCGCTGCTGCTCGACCTCGACGGCCAGGCCGACCTGGGTATCCGGCGCAGTTTGAAGGCCAGCCAGTTGCCGGCGGCGGCGCGCGACTACTTGTCGCCGCGGCCGCGAATGGTGTATTTCTTCGAGCCGGTGCAAGCCGCGCAAGGGATTCAACCGGCGCAAGTGGCGCAAGTGGTGCAAGTTGTGCAGTCGGCCAGCCCCTTCCACCCGGCGGCCTTGCGCGCGTGAGACCCGCCGGCCCAGCCGCCACGGACCTGGCCGCCTGGCACCGCATGTTGCGGGCCTGGGGTGAGCCTGCCTGGTTGGTGGACGCCCTCAGCTGCAGCGTGCTGGCCGTCAATGCCGAGGCGCTGGCCCTGCTGGGCCGGGCCGAGGCCGAGCTGCTCGGCCAGCCCGCCGACAGCCTGATCGCCGCGCCCGAAGACATCGCCTTCTGGGACGAGGCGCGGGCCGGTGCGGCCAGCGCGCTGCAGTCCGAGGCGGTGCTGGTGGACGGCCAGGGCCAGCTGGTACATGTGCTGCGCCGGATCCGTCAGCTCGATGCTGCCGAGGCCTTGGTGGGCGACGCGGTCGGCTCCAGACCGGGCGCCAAGGCCGCGCCGCCGCCCTACCTGGTCACGCTGCGAGACCACAGCGCCGCCCACCGCGAGCTGGAGCAGCGCGACCTGCTGGTGGCCGAGCTGCAGGCCACGCTGGAATCCACCGGCGACGGCATCCTGGTGACCGACCTGGCCGGCCACATCCGCGCCTTCAACCGCCGTTTTGCCCAGATCTGGGCCCTGCCCGAGACGCTGTTGACCGAGCGCCAGGACGAGGCGGTGTTCGGCTGGATGCGGCGCAGCGTGGTTGACCCCCAGGCCTACAGCCAGCGCCTGGCGCTGATCAACGAGGCCACGCTGCTGCAGGCCAGCGAGCGGCTGACGCTGCACTCGGGCCAGGTGATCGAACGCGTGACCCAGCCCCAGCACTGCCGGGGCCGGCCGGTGGGCCGGGTCTGGTCGTTCCGCGACCAGACCGAGCTGGTGGCGGCCAGCCACCGCATCGAGACCCTGGCCAGCACCGACGTGCTGACCGGGGTGGCCAACCGCAGCCAGTTGATGCTGGCGCTGGCCGACGCCATCGGCCGCACCCAGCGGCGCGGCGGCTCGCTGGGCCTGATCGTGCTGGATCTCGACCGCTTCAAACAGATCAACGACAGCCTGGGCCAGGCCGGCGCCGACCAGGTGCTGCTGGCCTGCGCCGACCGCATCCGCGCCATCGCCCGCCAGGGCGACGTGGTGGCCCGCATCGGCGCTGACCAGTTTGCGCTGGTGCTCAACGATGCCGACGGCGCCGCCGCCGAGGCCGCGGCCCGGCGCCTGCTGGCTGCTGTGTCGCAGACCTGCACCGTGGACGGCCTGAGCTTCACCCTGACCTGCAGCCTGGGCCTGGCGCTGCACCCGCAAGACGCCAGCGACGGCGAGCAGCTGATCCGCCACGCCGAGTCGGCGATGCGCCGCGCCAAGCAGGGCGGGCGGGCGGGTTTCCGCTTCCACCAGGCCCGGCAGGATGCCGACATGCGCCAGCGCATGCAGCTCGACCATGCGATGCGCCTGGCCCTGGCCAGCCAGCAGTTCCGGCTGCACTACCAGCCCCAGATCAACCTGCAGAGCGGGGCGGTGGTTGGCGCCGAGGCGCTGATCCGCTGGCGCGACCCGGTGCTGGGCGAGGTTTCGCCCGGCCAGTTCATCCCGGTGGCCGAGGACACCGGCTTCATCATCGCCATCGGCGACTGGGTGCTGGTGCAGGCGGTGGGCCAGGCCGCGCGCTGGCGTGCCGATGGGCTGCAACTGTCGGTGTCGATCAATGTCTCGGCGCTGCAGTTTCAGCAGGATGACTTCATCGACCGGGTCGACGCGGTGCTGCGCCAACACCAGCTGCCCGGCGCGCTGCTGGAGCTGGAGCTGACCGAATCGATCCTGGTGCACGACGCCGACGCCGCCCTGGTGCGGCTCTCCAGGCTGGCCGGCCTGGGCGTGCGGCTGGCCATCGACGACTTTGGCACCGGCTATTCGAGCCTGGCCTACCTCAAGCGCTTCCCGATCGAGCGGCTCAAGATCGACCGCAGCTTTGTCAAGGGCGTGCCCGGCGACGACAGCGACTGCGCCATCGTGCGCGCGGTGGTGCAACTGGCCCAGGCGCTGGGGCTGAAGGTCATCGCCGAGGGGGTCGAGACCGAGCCCCAGCGCGCCTTTCTGCAGCAACTGGGCTGCGACGAGTTCCAGGGCTTTCTGTACGCCCCGGCGCTGGACGCCGGCAGCTTCGAGCAGCGCTTGCGCGGTGGCCGCAGCCGCCGCACCCGGCCGCGGCTGAGCCTGGTGCTGCGCTGAGTTCTTCGCCAACCCGCCCGGCGACAATGCGCGGGCGGGCTGCCATGCAGGCGGCCGGCCTGATCGGCAAACGGACCAGCAAACGGAGCGGCGGATGATCTACAAGTTCAAGAGCAAGGCCGGTGGCGACCTGCTGATGCTGGGCCCGAATGGCGATGCGCTGCTGCGCGCGCTGGGCCGCGAGCCGTCGGCCCAGGGCATCATCGAGCCGGCGGCGATGGCTGGGGCCATCCAGGCCATCGAGCAAGCCGTGCTGGCCGACGAGGCCGCCCGTGCCCCATCCCGCTCGGGCGCCGCTGCCGATGACGCTGCCAACCCCGCCGCCCCAGGCGGCCGTGACGGCGTCGGCCTGCGCCAACGCTTCTGGCCGATGGTCGAGCTGCTCAAGCGCGCCAGCCGGGACGGTGTGGCGGTGGTCTGGGGCGTTTGAGCGTTTTGCGATCCTGCCGGTTGCCCGCTGCTGCGCGCTGAAGCGTGGATTGCACCCGCCTGATCGCCATCCGCCACGGCCAGACCGCCTGGAACGCCGAGTGGCGGCTGCAGGGCCAGACCGACATCGCACTCGACGCGCTGGGCCGCCAGCAGGCCGCCCGCCTGGCCGACGCGCTGCGCCACGAGGGCCTGGCGGCGGTGGTCAGCAGCGACCTGGGCCGGGCTTTGGAGACCGCCCAGGCGCTGGCCGGGCCGCTGGGCCTGCCGGTGGTCATCGACGCCGGCCTGCGCGAGCGCAGCTTCGGCATCCTGGAGGGCTGCACCCGCACCGACATCGACGCCCGCTGGCCCGACCTGGCGCGGCGCTGGTTTGCCCGTGAACCCGACTTTGCGCCCGAGGGCGGCGAGACCCTGATCGACCTCCGCAGGCGCTGCCTGGCCGCCGTGCAGCGCCAGGTGCAGGCCCATGCCGGGCAGGCCATCGCGCTGGTCAGCCACGGCGGGGTGCTGGACTGCCTGTACCGCGCGGCCACCGGCCTGGCGCTGCAAGTGCCGCGCAGTTGGCCGATGCGCAATGCCGCCATCAACCGCCTGCTGCACAGCGGCCAGGGCCTGAGCCTGGTGGGCTGGGACGACCATGCCCATCTCGATGGCCTGACGGCGTGACGGCGTGACGGCGTGACGGCCTGACCGGCTGCCGGCCGGCTGCCGGCCGGGCTGGCCGCGACTTGAGGCGGCTGCGGCCCGCATGCCGTGCAACACCGCACGCCAGACACCCGTTGTTACCGGCCAGCGCCCTTGGTTTGGGGCCCGGGGCTGCCGATAAGCTGGTTGAAGAGGTCCCGCCGATGCGCCTGTATTGCCATTCCCCCTTGCCCCGCTGGCCCGCCCTGGCCGTCCGCCGACGCGGCCTGACGCTGATCGAATTGATGGTCACGCTGGCGGTGATGGTGGTGCTGGCGGCGATGGCCGCGCCGTCGATGAGCGATTTTCTGGAAAACCACCAGGCCGCGGCCAGCAAGACCGCGCTGGCCGGGGCGGTGGCGCTGGCCCGCACCGAGGCCGTCAAGCGCGGCCGCACGGTGATCCTGCAGCCGATCGGTGACGGCCCCAGCGGCAATGAGTACGTCAACGGCTGGGAGGTGGTGGTCGACGATGACGGCAACGGCCTGGCCGGCGCCAACGAGACCCGGGTGCGGCGCGCTGCCAAGCTGGCCGACCGGCTGCTCAGCGCCGGGCCGCGCAGCCTGGCCTTTCTGCCCAGCGGGGCGCTGCGGGGCAATGCGGCGCTGGTCTTCACGCTGTGCCGCCAGAGCGGCAGCCATGCGGGCTTCAGTGTCACCGTCGCGCCCAGTGGCGTGGCCGATGTGGCGGCCATCGCCACCTGCGGCGAATGAGCGCGCCGGGCCGCCAGCCGCAGTGCCAGCCGCAGTGCCGGCCCGGCCGGCCCGGCCGCCGCGGCATCGCGCTGGTGGAGGCGCTGGTGGCGGTGCTGCTGCTGTCGGGCTGCGCGCTGGCCTATGCGGCGCTGCAACTGCGCGGGCTGGCGGCCGGCAACAGCTCGATGTGGCGCAGCAAGGCCACGCTGCTGGCCTACGAGATGGCCGACCGCATGCGCGCCAACCGCAACGCGGTGGCCAGCGGCCAGTACAACAGCCTGACCGCGCCGCAGGCGGTGACCGACTGCGGCGTCAGCGCCGCCTGCACGCCGGCCCGCATGGCCCAGCTCGACTACGCCCAATGGAGCCTGACCCTGGGCCGCGAGCTGCCTGGCGGCAGCGGCGTGGTCTGCCTCGATGACAGCCCCGACGACGGCAGCGCCGCCGCCAGCGGCTGCAGCGGCAGCGGCAGCATGCTGGCGGTCAAGGTCTTCTGGTCCGAGCGCGGCCAGGCCTCGCGGCTGGCGGTGGCGGTGCGGCCGTGACGATGCAGCCGGCCTCAGCCGGCCAAGCCGGCCCGCATCGCCTCGGGAGATCGGTCGCTGTACTCGGCGGCCGAGGGGCGCCAATCCGTCGCGGTATGTCGCTGGTCGAGATGATGGTCGGCATGGTGGTCGGCATGTTCGTGGTGGCGGTGATGGGCATGGTCTACCTGGGCACCCGCAGCACCTACACCGCCCAGGAGTCGGGCACCCGGCTGCAGGAGAACGGCCGCTACGCCGTCGAGACCCTGGCCAACGACATCCGGATGTCGGGCTTTCGCGGCTGCCAGGCCAGCGAGGCGGTCAACAACACCCTCAACAGCCCGACCGCGCTGCTCTACAACTATGGCGAGCCGATCTGGGGCGCGCGCTACACCGGCGCCGGCTGGTCGCCGGCCCTGGCCAGCCCGGCCGACGGCCTGGGCGCGCTGCCGGCCGGCGATGTGCTGGTGATCCGCCGGCCCAGCGGCCTGGGTTGGTCCTTGATCGGGGCCATGACCAGCACCAGCGACGCGCTGACCATCAGCGCCACCGCCGATTTCACCCAGGGCGACTTGCTGATGGTGGCCGACTGCGCCAGCGCGTCGGTGCTGCAGGCCACCAACGCCGGGCCGGGTGCGGCCGGCAGCCTGGCCCACCTGGCCGGCGCAGGCGGCGTGCTGCCCGGGGTGTCGGGCAACGCGCTGCTGCGGGCCTATGCCCACGATGCCCGGGTCTGGCGCCTGCAGACCCGCATCTACCACCTGGGCGCCAGCCTGCGCCGCCCTGGCGAGACCGCGCTGTGGGTCTACCAGAACCCGGTCTATGACGGCGGCAGCCAGCACGCCGAGCTGGTCACCGGCGTCGAGCGCCTGGCCGTGACCTACGGCGTGGACACCAATGGCGACCTGGCCGCCGACCGCTACCGCAGCGCCGACCAGGTCGGCAACTGGGCCCAGGTGGTCAACGCCCGCGTCGAGCTGCTGCTGGCGGGCGGCAGCACCGGCAAAGCCACCCAGGCCCAGCCCTATGTGTTTGGCGGCGAGACCGTCACCCCTACCGATACCCGGCTGCGCACCGTGATGTCGACCGTGGTGTCGCTGCGCAACGCGCTGCCGTGATGACAGCCGCCCACCGCGACCGCCACCACCACGGCCACCGCCCCCCCGGCCGCCCGCCCCGGCGCGGCGTGACCCTGCTGGTGATCCTGCTGATGATGCTGGCGTTGTCGATGCTGACGCTGGGCGCGATGAACAGCAGCATCGTGCAGGAGCGCATGGTCGGCAATGCGCGTGACCGCCATGTGGCGCTGCAGGCCGCCGAGGCCGCGCTGCGCGACGCCGAACTCGACATCGAGAACAACCTGCAGGCCGACAGCGGCTTTGTCGCCGGCTGCGCGGCCGGCCTGTGCCTGCCGCCGTCCGAGACCGCCGACAACCCGCAGTCGGCGCCGCTCTGGCAGACCCTGGACTGGGCCACCGCCCGCGCCTACGGCAGCCGCACCGGCGCGGCCATCCTGCTGGGGCCCGACAACGCCGCGCTGTCGGCCCAGCCGCGCTATGTGGTCGAGCGCCTGCCCACCCTGCCCCCGGCCAGCGGCGAGAGTGCCGGCTTTGGCGGTGGCTGGTCCAACGCGCCCCCGGTGCATGCCCGCGCCTACCGCATCACGGCACGGGCCTCGGGCATGCGCTCGGGCACCGTCGTGATGCTTCAATCGGTCTACGTCAAACAATGAAACTGCCCCTTGCTGCCCGGCGCTGCCCGACGCTGGCCGCCCTGTTGTGGATCAGCCTGGCACTGCTGGCAACCAGCCCCGCCACCGCCCAGACCCTGAACTTCGCGGCCTCGCCGCTGTTCCTGGGCAGCACCGTCAAACCCAATGTGGTGGTGGTCTACGACAACTCGCAGTCGATGGACGGCACCATGGCCGGCAAGCTGATCGCGGGCGACGACCCCAGCACCCGCGGCAACATCGCCCGTGACGTGCTGCGCAGCACCATCAGCAACTACCGCAACCAGTTCCAGTGGGGCCTGGCCAGCTTCGGGCTGCGCAACACCGGGCTCTACACCACCTATGCCTACTACTTTGGGTCGGCCGCCCAGGTGCGCTACACCAATGACTGCGTGGCCGGCCTGTCGGCGTCCAACGCCAACCTGCGCTGTGTGGCCAACCCGCAGACGGCCAATGGTTTCAACTTCCTCACCTACGGCATCACCGGCGACGACCCGAACATCAATGACGTGCTGTATTCGGGCGACTTTGGCGCCCAGCTCTACGGCATCGGCGTGGACAACAGCACCAGCTACCGGGTCTACAACAGCCACGGCGCCGGCACCGGCTGGGCCGGCGGTGATTTTGGTGGCGGCCTGGGCACCTGGGGCTTCACCCCCACCGACGCCGGCTTCACCCCCGCCACGCCGCCCAACGAGCGCATGTTCTGGCTGCGCCGGGCCTGGGGCTACTACGCCGACATCAGCGGCGCGGGCACCTTGAACCGCGCGGTGGCGGCCGACTCCGATACCCACTACAACGCCCTGATGGCGCTGTTGGCCACCGAGACCAACAACAACGCCAGCACCGAGCTGAAAAACGCCGCCGTCTTCACCCCGCTGGCCGGCACCCTGGGCACGGTGCGCGACTACTTTGCCAACAACGGGGCGGTGGCGTCGCCGATCAGCCAGAGCTGCCAGAAGAACTTTGTGCTGCTGGCCACCGACGGCAACCCCACCGGCCGCACCGACGGCAGCATGTACCCCACGGCCGAGATCACCAACACCTACAACGCCGCCACCGCCAGTTGGACCTTCGGCACCGCGTCCAACGATGTCTTCAACCGCGTCACAGCGTTGCGCAGCGTGCCGCTGGGCGCCACCAACTACGACGTGCAGACCTATGTGGTGGGCCTGGGCGATTCGGTGGCCAACGCCAGCTCGGTGGCCGCGCTCGACCGCATGGCCGCCCTGGGTGGCACCCGCGCGGCCTACCTGGCCAACAACGCCGCCGCGCTGGCGGATGCCTTCCGCAGCATCAGCGTGGACATCATCTCGCGCACGGCGGCGGCCTCATCGGTGTCGCTCAACTCGGGCAGCTGGAACGCCGGTGCCAAGGTCTACCAGGGGCGTTTTTCCAGCACCGACTGGTCGGGCCAGTTGCTGGCGATCCCGGTTGGCAACACCGGCACCCCCGGCAGCACGCCGGATTGGGACGCCGCCCAGCGCGTCACCGCCCAGCACTGGAGCCTCGGCCGCCAGGTGCTGACCTACAAGGCCTCGGCGGCGCTGGGCTCGCGCGGGGTGGCGCTGCGCTGGCCGGCCGACCCCGCCGCACCGGGCGCGGGCGAGATCGACGCCGGCCTGGTCAGCGCCCTCAACCGCAATGCAAGCGGCGTGCTGGACAACTTTGGCCGCCAGCGGCTGGAGTATTTGCGCGGCAATGCCGAGCGCGAGTACCGCTTGTGCAGCGGCTGCGCGGCGCCGCTGTTCCGCAGCCGGCCGACGTCGGTGCTGGGCGACATCATCAACAGCGCGCCCACCTATGTGGCGGGCGCCAGCGCCGAGTTTCGCGACACGCTGGAGTCGGCGCGCTACTCCAGCTATGCCAGCAGCCGCGCCGGGCGGACGCCGGTGATCTACGTCGGCGCCAACGACGGCCTGCTGCATGCTTTTTCGGCTGCCACCGGCAATGAGTTGTTCGCCTACCTGCCCTGGGCGGTGCGCAACCGGCTGAGCAACCTCACCGCCACGCCTTATACCCACCAGTACACGGTGGACGGTTCACCGGCGGTGGGCGATGTGCACTACGGCGGTGGCTGGAAGACGCTGCTGGTCAGCGCCATGAACGCCGGTGCGCCGGGCTTGTTTGCGCTGGATGTCAGCAACCCGGCCAACTTCACCGAGACCAATGCCGCCCAGGTGGTGCGTTGGGAGATCGGCGACAGCGACGCCGACATGGGCTACATCTTTGGCCGCCCGCTGCTGGTCAAGACCCGCGACGGCCGCTGGCGCGCCATCGTCGGCAACGGCTACAACAGCGCCAACGGCCATGCGGTGCTGCTGCTGATCGACCTGGAGACCGGCGTGGTCAGCCGCATCGACACCGGGTCGGGCAGCGCCGGCACGCCCAACGGCCTGTCGTCGGTGGCGGTGGTCTCGACGCTGGACAACGGCGTGGCCGATGTGGCTTATGCCGGCGACCTCTACGGCAACTTGTGGAAGTTCGACCTGGGCAGCGCCTCGGCCAGCGGCTGGAAGGTGGCCTACGGCAGCGCGGCCAGCCCGCTGCCGCTGTTTTCCACCGCCAGCGGCCAGCCGATCACCGCGCGGCCCGATGTCACCCGCTTCCCCAAGGGTGGCTGGCTGGTGGCGGTGGGCACCGGGCGTTATGTCGATATCAACGACAACGCCGCCGGCAGCACCCAGACGGTGTACGGCCTGTGGGACAACGGCGCCCCGGTGGCGCTGGCCAGCCTGCAGAGCCAGACCATCGTCAGCACCGCTGCCGGCGCCAGCGGCAGCAGCTACCGGCTCAGCACTCATGCGGTGGGGCCGGCCACCGACACCCCCATCGGCGGCGACAACGCCATCAGCCTGGCCGACTACTACAGCAGCCGCAAGGGCTGGCGGCTGAATCTGCCCAGCGCCGGTGAGCGGGTGGTCACCGAGGCCGCCATCCGCAACGGCCGGCTGGTGATCTCCAGCCTGATCCCCAGCACCGGGGTCTGCGCCTTTGGCGGCGACGGCTGGATCATCGATGTGGATGTGAGCACCGGCAACCGCAGCGCCGCGCTCGACACCAATGGCGACGGCGCGATCAACGACGACGACCTGCTGGGCGGCACGGCGGCCTCAGCGGTGCAGGTGGGCGCGGTGCCCGCAGCGGCCACCATCCTGCGCGGCAGCGGGGCCCAGCGCGCGCTGGAGTACAAGATGATCAACACCTCCAACGGCAGCATCGTGCGGGTGCCCGAAAAGGGCAACCCGGTGGTGTCGCGGCGCTCGGCCTGGGAGCAATTGCCATGAGCACCCGCGGCTCACCGTGGCTGCTGCTGATGCTGGTGCCCGGCCTGGCCGCGGCGGTGGTGGTAGCCGGCCCTGGCGGCAGCGCCGAACAGGGCCGGCGTCAGGTGATCGCCGCACCCACCGTCGGGGCCGACCAGCCGGCACTGGCGCTGCTGGCGGGCCGCGTCGAGGCGGTGGACAGCGCCGGCCACTGGCTGCAGTTGCAAGGTCAGCGGGTGCCGCTGCATCCCACCGCACTGCGGCTGCTGGATGCCACCGGCGCAACTGCCGCCGCCGGCCTGCGCGCCTTGCGGCCAGGCCAGGCCATCCGTTTCGCGCTGGAGGCCGAGCCCGCGCCACCGCCGTCGGCCGGCGCCTCGGCGCCAGGTCTTGCTGGCATGGCGGGCCTGCCGGTGGCCCCGCTGCTGCGCCGCATCGTGTTGATCTACCTGGAGACCCGACCATGAGGCTGGCAAGGCGCGGCGGCTTCTCGCTGATCGAGATGCTGGTGGTGCTGGCGGTGGCCGCGCTGCTGGCGTCGGTGGCCTACCCGTCCTACAAGGGCCAGGTTGCCAAGGGCCGGCGCGCCGACGCCAAGCAGGCCCTGGTGGAACTGGCGCAGCGGCTGGAGCGCTTCTACACCGAGCGCGGCACCTATGCCGGCGCGGCGCTGGGTGCTGGCGGCGTCTACCCGACGCTGTCATCGGGTGGCCAGTACAGCCTGACGATTGCCACCCAGACCGCCGACGGCTTCAGCCTGACCGCCACCCCGCGCGGGCTGCAGGCCGGCGACGCCTGCGGCACCCTGGGCTACAACCACCAGGGCGACCGCTCGGTGGGCGCGGGCGCCAGCTTGTCGGCAGACCAGTGCTGGTGAGCGGGCGGCGCGGGCCGGCCAGGCGCAGCAGCTAGACTGCGGTCTGGTCTGCCCTGGCAAGCGGCCGGCGCTGCAGGCTGCGGGCGCCGCCGCCAGCCCCCCCTCTAGCACGCACCGGTATGAGCCCCAGCGACATCATTCTTGAAACCCGCGACTTGACCAAGGAGTTCAAGGGCTTTGTCGCCGTCAGCCATGTCAACCTGCAGGTGCGGCGCGGCAGCATCCACGCGCTGATCGGCCCCAATGGCGCGGGCAAGACCACCTGCTTCAACCTGCTGACCAAGTTCCTGGCGCCCAGCGCCGGGCAGATCCTGTTCGAGGGCGTTGACATCACGGCGGAAGCCCCGGCCCACATCGCCCGGCGCGGCGTGATCCGATCCTTCCAGATCTCGGCCGTCTTCCCCCACTTGACGGTGCTGGAAAACGTGCGGGTGGCGCTGCAGCGCAAGCTGGGCAGCTCGTTCGAGTTCTGGCGCAGCGAGCGCAGCCTGGACAGCCTGAACGGCCGCGCCCTGGATCTGCTGCGCGAGGTGGATCTTGAACAATTCGCCAGCCTGACCGCCGTGGAACTGAGCTACGGCCGCAAGCGCGCACTGGAGATCGCCACCACGCTGGCGATGGACCCCAAGCTGATGCTGCTCGACGAGCCCACCCAGGGCATGGGCCTGGAGGACGTGGACCGCATCCGCCAGCTCATCAAGCAGGTGGCGGCCGAGCGCACGGTGCTGATGGTCGAGCACAACATGAGTGTGGTGGCCAGCATCGCCGACACCATCACCGTGCTGCAGCGCGGTGCCACGCTGGCCGAGGGGCCGTATGAGCAGGTCAGCAAGAACCCGGCGGTGATCGAGGCCTATATGGGCAGCGCGCAGACCCAACTGGTGGGTGCCCACTGATGGCGCGCTTCCTCGACATCAAGAACCTGCACGGCTGGTACGGTGAATCGCATGTGCTGCACGGCGTGAACCTGCATGTCGATGAGGGCGAGGTGGTGACGCTGCTGGGCCGCAACGGCGCCGGGCGCACCAGCACGCTGCGGGCCATCATGGGCCTGATCGGCCGCCGCGAGGGCTCGATCACCGTGCATGGGCAGGAGACCGTGGTCATGGCCACCCACCGCATTGCCCGCCTGGGCCTGGGCTATTGCCCCGAGGAGCGTGGCATTTTCTCCAGCCTGTCCTGCGAGGAGAACCTGCTGCTGCCGCCGCAACTGGCCCCCGGCGGCATGAGCGTCGAGCAGATCTATGCGATGTTCCCCAACCTGGCCGAGCGCGCCCAGAGCCAGGGCACGCGGCTGTCGGGCGGCGAGCAGCAGATGCTGGCGGTGGCGCGCATCCTGCGCACCGGCGCGCGCCTGCTGCTGCTCGACGAGATCTCCGAAGGCCTGGCCCCGGTGATCGTGCAAAAGCTGGCCGAGATGGTGACCACGCTGCGCCGCCAGGGCTACACCATCGTGATGGTGGAGCAGAACTTCCGTTTTGCCGCGCCGCTGGCCGACCGATTCCTGGTGATGGAGCACGGCGAGGTGATCCAGGAGTTCAGCCAGGCCGAGTTGCCGTCGCGGCTGGACCGGCTGCACGAATACCTCGGCGTTTGAGCAATGCTCGGCGATTGAACCTAACCCCAGACTCCCCGGCATTCGGCCAGGGCCATCATTTTCCTCAGGAGCCCCGCATGTTCACCTTCAACAAGCTTGCCGCCGCCTGCGCGCTGGCCACCACCACCTTGCTCGGCACCCTGGCGCCGGCCCAGGCCCAGATCTCGGGCGACACCATCAAGATCGGCATCATCACCGACATGTCGGGGCTGTACTCCGACATCGACGGCCCCGGCGGCGTCGAGGCCATGAAGATGGCGGTGGCCGAGATGGGCGGCAGCATCAACGGCAAGAAGATCGAGATCCTGTTCGCCGACCATCAGAACAAGGCCGACGTGGCCGCCGGCAAGGCCCGCGAGTGGTTCGACACCCAAGGCGTGGACATGCTGATCGGCGGCACCACGTCCAGCACCGGCCTGGCGATGTCGGCGGTGGCCAAGGAGAAGAAGAAAGTCTTCATCGCCGTCGGCCCGGCCACCTCGGCGCTGACCAATGAGCAGTGCAGCCCCTACACCGTGCACTGGGCCTATGACACGGTGGCGCTGGCCAAAGGCACCGGCGGCGCGGTGGTCAAGGGCGGCGGCAAGAGCTGGTACTTTTTGACGGCCGACTACGCCTTTGGCACCGCGCTGCAAACCGACACCACGAATGTGGTCAAGGCCGCTGGCGGCACGGTGGTGGGGTCGGTGCGGCACCCGCTGGCGACCAGCGATTTCTCGTCCTTTTTGCTGCAGGCGCAGTCCAGCAAGGCGCAGATCCTGGGCCTGGCCAATGCCGGCGGCGACACCATCAATGCGATCAAGGCGGCCAACGAGTTCGGCATCACCAAGACCATGAAGCTGGCCGGCCTGCTGATCTTCATCACCGACATCCACTCGCTGGGCTTGAAGACCACCCAGGGCATGTACCTGACCGATAGCTGGTACTGGAACAAGGACGCCGAGACCCGGGCCTGGAGCCGCAAGTTCTTCGAGAAGATGAAGCGCATGCCCACATCGATCCAGGCCGCTGATTACTCGGTGGTGCTCAACTACCTGCAGGCTGTGAAGGCCATCGGCAGTGACGATGCCGACAAGGTGCTGGCCCAGTTGCGCAAGACCAAGGTCAACGACATGTTCGCCAAGGGCGGCTACGTCCGCGAGGACGGCCGCATGGTGCACGACATGTATTTGATGCAGGTCAAGTCGCCCGACAAATCGACCGAGCCCTGGGACTACTACAACGTCGTCGAGACCATCAAGGGCGAGGCCGCCTGGACGACCAAGGCCGATTCGAAGTGCCCGCTGTGGAAATGATGGTCTGACCCCTCCAGCCTGACCCGGCACGCCATGGACATCTTCGGCATCCCCTTGCAAGCCTTTCTGGGCCAGCTGATGCTGGGCCTGGTGAACGGCTCGTTCTACGCCATGCTCAGCCTGGGCCTGGCGGTGATCTTCGGCCTGCTGGGCATCGTCAACTTCGCCCATGGCGCGCTCTACATGATGGGCGCGTACGCGGCCTGGTTCAGCCTGGAGAAATTCGGCCTGGGCTTCTGGGCCGCGCTGGTGATTGCGCCGTTGGTGGTGGGCGCACTCGGCGTGGTGGTTGAGCGCACCATGCTCAAGCAGCTGTACAAGATCGACCCGATCTACGGCCTGCTGCTCACCTTTGGCCTGGCGCTGATCGCCGAGGGCATCTTCCGCGACCAGTTTGGCGTGTCGGGCCAGCAGTACCCGGTGCCCGAGGCCCTGCAGGGCGCCACCAACCTGGGCTTCATGGTGCTGCCCAATTACCGGGCGTTCGTGATCGTGGCGTCGCTGGTGATTTGCCTGGGCACCTGGTTTGTGATCGAGCGCACCCGCCTGGGCGCCACCCTGCGCGCCGGCACCGAGAACCCGGCCCTGGTGCAGGCCTTTGGCATCAATGTGCCGCTGATGGTGATGCTGACCTATGGCGCCGGCGCCGGCCTGGCCGCGCTGGCCGGGGTGCTGGCCGCGCCGGTGATCCAGATCACGCCGCTGATGGGCAGCAACCTCATCATCGTGGTGTTTGCGGTGGTGGTGATCGGCGGCATGGGCTCGATCCTGGGCTCCATCCTCACCGGCCTGGCGCTGGGCCTGATCGAGGGCCTGACCAAGGTCTTCTACCCCGAGGCGTCCAGCATCGTGGTCTTCGTGATCATGGCCATCGTGCTGGTGATCCGGCCGGCCGGCCTGTTCGGCAAGGAGAAATGACATCCCCCCCGAAGCGCCTGCGGCGCTCCCCCCCAGGGGGGCGGACGCCGGTGGCCCGGCGGAGCCGGATCCACGGCGTCTGCTTGCCTTCGCCCGTTGACCTTGAACCAATGCCATGACCGACACCACCTCTGACATGCGACGCCGGCAGCTAGCCCGCTGGGCCTGGCTGGCTGCGCTGGCCGTGCTGCTGGCCGCCCCCTTCATCGGCCTGTACCCGGTGTTCATGATGAAGGCGATGTGCTACGCCATCTTTGCCTGCGCCTTCAACCTGCTGCTGGGCTTCACCGGCTTGCTGTCATTCGGCCACGCTGCCTACCTGGGCGCGGCGGCCTATGCCACCGGCTGGTTGATCCGCAGCGCCGGCTGGCCCACCGAGCTGGGCGTGTTGGCCGGTGTGGTGGTGGGTGCGCTGCTGGGGCTGGTGGTGGGCCTGATCGCCATCCGCCGCCAGGGCATTTACTTCGCGATGATCACGTTGGCAATGGCCCAGATGGTTTATTTCGTCTGCCTGCAAGTGCCCTTCACCGGGGGTGAGGACGGCCTGCAGGGCGTGCCGCGCGGCGCGCTGCTGGGCGGTTTGATTCCGCTGCAGACCGATGTGGCGCTGTACTTCGTGGTGCTGGCGGTGTTTGTGGCGGTGTTCCTGGCCATCATCCGCATCGTCCATTCGCCTTACGGGCAAGTGCTCAAGGCGATCCGCGAGAACGAGCCGCGCGCCAGCTCGCTGGGCTATGACGTCGACCGCTACAAGCTGCTGGCCTTTGTGCTGTCCACGGCCATCGCCGGCCTGGCCGGCGCGCTCAAGACCCTGGTGCTGGGCTTTGCCACGCTGACCGACGCCCACTGGAGCCTGTCGGGCGAGGTGGTGCTGATGACCCTGCTGGGCGGCATGGGCACCTTTGCCGGCCCGGTGATCGGCGCCTTCACCATCATTGGCCTGCAGGATTACCTGGCCGACCGGGTGGGCTCTTGGGTGACGGTGATCATCGGCGTGATCTTCGTGGTCTGCGTGCTGGCCTTCCGCAAGGGTTTCATCGGCGAGCTGATCGCCTGGCAGCAGCGGCGCGGCAAGCCGGCGGCTTGATCCAGGGTTCGCCGCGCGGTAGCCAGCTTGGGCCGCAGCCTGCAGGCCGGCGTCACTACAATCACGTTCACCATGCGACTCAGCCCGGCTCAGATCAAGCTGCTGCGCAGTGTCGCAGCCCGACGCTTCGGGTCGGGCGCGGCGCTTTGGCTGTTTGGCTCGCGGCTGGATGACCAGTTGCGCGGCGGCGATGTGGACCTCTACATCGAGACGCCGGAGTGCGACGCTGACCTCTTGATCGCCAGTCGATTGCACTTTTTGGCCGATCTTCATGACACGGCGGAGTTCGAGGGCGAGCGCATCGATCTGGTGATCAACAGCCCTCTTCACCGCGTCTTGCTGCCGGTACACCAAGTGGCCCGGGCCGAAGGCATCCGGCTGTGATGACCGGCGGTGCGTCCGCCAAGTTGGCGGCAGCATTGTTGGAGTGCCGCCTGCATGCGCAGGTGTTGGCGCAGGCGCTGGACGAAGCCCAGGCGCTGTTGCCGTTCAACCCCGCCAGCGTTGCCGGCATCAGCGCGCAACAGCGCCGCTTGCTCGATCAGATTGCCTACCGGTTCGGCAAGCTGCAGGATTCGCTGGGCGAAAAGCTGTTGCCGGGCTTGCTGCAACTGGCGCAAGAGCCCATCGCGCCGGAGGCCAGTTTCATTGAAAAGCTGCAGCGTCTGGAGCGCCTGGGCGCCGTGGTCAGTGCGGCTGATTGGAAGCTGCTGCGCGAAATGCGCAATGCCCTGGCGCACGACTACCCGGATGCGCCGCAAATGCAGGCAGCCTGGTTGAACCGCCTGTTGCACAGCATTCCCACGCTGTTGGGTATGGAAGAGACGGCGCAGTTGTTTGCAGCACGTTTTCAGGCCGGCGGTTGATGCCTGTCTGACGGCTATTCGCCGAACAGCCCGCCCGAAGCCGACGGTGGCGCCACCCCCAGGTGCCGGTACGCCGCCAGCGTGGCGATGCGCCCGCGCGGCGTGCGCTGCAAGAAGCCCTGCATGATGAGAAATGGCTCGATCACGTCCTCGATGGTGCCGGGCTCCTCGCCGATGGCTGCGGCCACGTTGTCCAGCCCCACCGGGCCGCCGTCAAAGCGGTGGATCACCGCCTCCAGCATTTTGCGGTCCATCAGGTCGAATCCTTCGGCATCCACGTCCAGCATCACCAGCGCCTTGTCGGCAATCTGGCGGGTGATGCTGCCGTCGCCCTTGACCTCGGCATAGTCGCGTACCCGGCGCAGCAGGCGGTTGGCGATGCGCGGCGTGCCGCGTGAGCGGCGGGCGATCTCAAACGCGCCTTCGGCATCGATGGGCACACCCAGCAGCCCGGCCGAGCGATGCACGATGGTGCCCAGCTCGGCGGCGCTGTAGAACTCCAGCCGGGCGACGATGCCAAAGCGGTCGCGCAGCGGGTTGGTCAGCATGCCGGCGCGGGTGGTGGCACCCACCAGCGTGAAGGGCTGCAGGTCGAGCTTGATCGAGCGTGCCGACGGGCCTTCGCCGATCATGATGTCGATCTGGTAATCCTCCAGTGCGGGGTAGAGGATTTCTTCCACCACCGGGCTCAGGCGGTGGATCTCGTCGATGAACAGCACATCGTTTTTTTCGAGATTGGTCAGCAGCGCGGCCAGGTCTTTGGGTTTCTCCAGCACCGGGCCGCTGGTCTGGCGCAGGTTGACGCCCAACTCGGCGGCGATGATGTGGGACAGCGTGGTCTTGCCCAGGCCGGGCGGGCCGAACAGCAGCACATGGTCGAGCGCCTCTTCGCGCTTGCGCGCCGCGCTGATGAAGATCTCCAGCTGCTCACGCGCCTTGGTTTGGCCGATGTAGTCGGCCAGCAGCTTGGGGCGCAAGGCGCGCTCCAGCGCCTCTTCTTGCGGCGACTGTCGGGCAGCGCTCAACACGCGTGGCGATGGCGAGGCGTTGGCGAAGTCGTCAGTCTGTATGCCCATACAGCGCATTGTCCACGCCAGCGCCGGCCGCTATGGCCGCGCGGACGGTGATTTTTCAGCGTGACAGCGACTTCATCGCCAGTTTGATGCCGTCACTGACGCCCACCTCGGCAGGCAGGGCCTTGAGTGCCGCTGCGGCGTCGCGCTCGCTGTAGCCCAGCGCCACCAGCGCCTGCACGATATCGGCCTGGGCGTCGCTGACCACCACCGCACCGGGCAGGCCCAGGTCGGGGCCCAGCTTGCCCTTGAGTTCGAGCAGCAGGCGCTCGGCGGTTTTCTTGCCGATGCCCGGCACCTTGACCAGCCGGCCGGTCTGCTGTTGGGCCACCGCCTGGGTCAGCTCGGCCACCGACAGGCCCGACAGCAGGCCGAGCGCCATGCGCGGGCCGATGCCCGAGATTTTGATGAGCTGCCGGAAGGCCGCGCGCTCTGGCGCGGTGAGAAAGCCGTACAGCAGTTGGGCGTCTTCGCGCACCACCAGGTGGGTCAGCAGCGTGACCCGCTCACCCAGCCCGGGCAGGTTGTAGAAGCTGCTCATCGGCACGTCGACCTCGTAGCCGACGCCGCCCACATCGATGAGCACCTGGGGCGGGGTTTTCTCCGCCAACAAACCTGTGAGCCGTCCGATCATGGACGGCAGTGTAGTCAGCAGTGGCTCATGGCAATGGATCGAGCCCCAGCTCTTTCAGAAATTCGTTGTGCTTCTGCCTGGCCGCCGCAATGGCCTTTTCAATCTCAAGCAACTCGCCATGCGTCACTTGCAAATCGATCTCCGCCTCGCCCACCGCCGTGCTGATGTAGCGCGAGATATTCAGGTTGTAGTCGTTCTGCTCGATCTCCTCTATCCCCACCCGCCGTGAATAGCGCGGCTCTTGCTTGCGGAACTGGTAGGTCTCGATGATCTTGGCGATGTGCGCTTCGGTCAGCTGGTTCTGGCGCTTGCCTTTGACAAAGTGCTCGGCGGCATTGATGAACAACACGTCGTCCGGCTTCTTGCACTTCTTCAGCACCAGGATGCACACCGGTATGCCGGTGGAATAGAACAGGTTGGATGGCAGGCCGATGACGGTGTCGATGTGGCCGTCTTTGAGCAGCTTGCTGCGGATGCGCTCCTCGGCGCCACCACGGAACAGCACGCCATGGGGCAGGATGATCGCCATCACGCCCTCGTCTTTCAGGAAATGAAAGCCGTGCAGCAAGAAGGCAAAGTCGGCCGCCGATTTGGGGGCCAGCCCGTGGTTCTTGAAGCGCACATCGTCAGCCTGCGCGTCACTGGGCTCCCAGCGGTAGCTGAAGGGCGGGTTGGCCACGATGGCGTCAAACGCGGGTTTCCTGGCGGGGTTCAGCTCGCGCAGGATGTCCCAGTCGTTGGTCAGCGTGTCGCCGTGGTAGATCTCGAACTCGGTGTCCTTCACCCCGTGCAGCAGCATGTTCATGCGGGCCAGGTTGTAGGTGGTGATGTTTTTCTCTTGGCCGTAAATCTTGCCGATGCCGTGCGGCCCCATGCGCTTGCGCACGTTCAGCAGCAGCGAGCCCGAGCCACAGGCGAAGTCCAGCACCGTGTCCAGGCGCTTCCTGGGCCCGGTTTTGGGCTCCTGGCTGTCCAGCGTGACGATGGTGGAAAGGACGTCGGAAATCTGCTGCGGCGTGTAGAACTCGCCCGCCTTCTTGCCCGATCCCGCCGCAAACTGGCCGATCAGGTATTCATAGGCATCGCCCAGCGCATCGATGTTGGTCGAAAACTCCGCCAGCCCCTCGGCAATCTTCTGGATGATGGTACAGAGCTTGGCGTTGCGATCCGCATAGCTCTTGCCCAGCTTCGGTGAGCTCAGGTCAATCTCTGAAAACAACCCCTGAAAGGTGCTCTCGAAAGACTCGGTTTCGATGTATTTGAAGCCCGATTGCAGCGTGCCCAGCAATTCACCGTTCTGGCTGCGGGCCATGTTGGCGATGCTGTTCCACAGGTGCGGCGGCTGCACCACGTAGTGCACCTTGCGGCGCATTTGCTTCTCAAATTCCGGAATGTCGCCCGGGTTGTTGGCGTACCAGACGGCCAGCGGCACCGGGCGCGTTTTGCTGTCGTCTGCGCCGTCCACCTGGGGGTAGTCCTTGCCCAGTTCCTTCTTCGCCGCCGCTTCATAGTTGTCAGACAGGTAGCGCAGGAACAGGAAAGACAGCATGTAGTCGCGGAAGTCATCCGCATCCATCGCACCGCGCAGTTTGTCGGCAATGACCCAGAGGGTCTTGCCCAGTTGTTTTTGGTTGGCTTCGGTCATGGTTTATCGGCTTCGACACAGCAATTCCCTACACAGTGTGTAGAGAATTAAAATTGGCTCGGTCATCTTTTCGGTCGGCGTTTGATGGTGTTTTCCAGCGCTTTCAGCTCGGCTTCGTCTTGTTGGTCGGCCTGTGTTGCCTCCAGCTGTTTGCGGCGCTGGTCAAAGTCCACCTGCAGCGCATAGGTGCTGGCGTCCAGGTTGTAGAACGTCACACAGAGCGCTGCACCTCGCGGCTGCCCTCAGTTTGAACTGTCAAGGATTCCTTGACAGTTGCCGCAGGGTCCAGTTCCCCATCTGCGAAGAGGTTCTTCAGGTGCAGCGAGATGTTTTGCTTGGTGGCATCAAACAGCTCGGCCATTTCTAGCTGGGTGAGCCAGACCGTCTGCTGATCAGCCCGCAACTTGATCTGGCTTTTGCCGTCTTCGGTGGTGTAGAGGATCAGGGCGTTCATGCGCTCGGGCGATGGCTCAAAGGGTCTTGCGGTATTGCTTTTGGTTTTGTGCTGCGCTCAAACGGCGGGATCTTTGGCCAGTGCCCGTCGGCGAAGCTCATCTGCCGAAATTCGAAGCATGCGACCATCTTTGACAATCACGATACTTGTCTCGGTCTGGATTGCGGTTTTGCGTGCCAGTTGGGCGGCGCGCCTCAATGCGCCCAGGGAGGCCCTGACATCGGGGTCTTTGGCTTTGGACAGATCGTTGTCGTTCACGGGTTCTCTCCCCATTGCA
>JANLZT010000135.1:0-37030 GCA_031366465.1 Betaproteobacteria bacterium
CGGCTGCGGCCTGGCCCTGGCCAGCCTGGTGGGCCACCGGCGCGGTGCGGATGTCACTGCCAGCGATTGCCACCCCCTGGCGAGTGCCTTCCTGACCGAGAACCTGCGCCTGAACGGCCTGCTGCCGATGAAGTACCGGCACGGCCAATGGGGTGGGCCGTCGGGCGGCGAGCTTGACGGTCTGGAGGCTTCGCAGCCAGGCGCGGCCCTGCCGGTGCGCGGCCTGTTTGACCTGATCATCGGCAGTGACCTGCTCTACGAGCGCGACGAGTTGGGTGGCCTGGCCAGCTTCATCTGCCGCCATGCGGCCCAGGCCGCCGAGGTCTGGATCGTCGATCCGGACCGTGGCAACCGGCCCCGCTTCAACCGGCAGATGAGCTTGCGCGGCTTTGTACCCACCGAAGCCGGCCTGCAACTGTGGGTGCCGCCTGGCTTGGCGCTGCCCAAGACCTACAAGGGGCGCTTGCTGGTCTACCGGCGGGCTGCGGCCAGCGCCGGTGCAGCGCCGGCCGTGGCGGCGGCCTGAGGCCACGCCGACGCCACTGCCGGCGCATGCTGGGCCTCAAATCACGCCCAGCATGCCCACCGCCGCGCCCAGCGCCACCAGCCACATCGGGCTGATACGGGTGCGCACCGACAGTGCCACGGTGGCGGCCACCAGCGCCCAGGCCGCTGGCTGTTGCCGGCTGGGCGACAGCAGCACCCAGCCGGTGGACAGCAGCAGGCCCAGGGTGAGCGGGGTCAGCCCGGCGGTGAAGGCCCGCATGGCGCGGCTGTCGGCCCGGCGTTGCCGCAGCCGGCCCACCCACCAGGCGACGAGGGACGACGGCCCCATGATGCCCAGCAAGGTGGCCAGCACGCCGGCCAAGCCGGCCACATGCCAGCCCATCACCGCCACGAACAGGATGTTGGGGCCCGGTGCGGCCTGGGCAATCGCCACCCCGGTGGTGAACTGGGCGTCGCTCATCCAGCCTTGCTGGGCCACCAGGTAGCGCTGCATGTCGGGCGCGGTGGTGATCGCGCCACCCACCGCCAACATCGACAGCAGCATGAAATGCAGCCACAGGTGCAGCAGCTCGGGCCAGCCCAGGCCATGGCTGGACAACAAATCAGTCGGGTTCATCCGGGCCCCGGGCCGGCGCCGGCCTGCCGCGCCAGGCCGCGCCAGGCCGCTGCCATGCCCAGCGACCCCAGCCCCAGTACCACCCCCACCATGGGCCAGCGCAGTCCGCCCACCATCACCGCCGTGGCCAGGCCGAGTGCCGCGCACAGCCCCAGCCCCAGCGGCTTGCCTTTGAGCGTGCGCGCCAGTTTCACCGCTGTGCCTATCACCAGCCCGGCCGCCACCACGCCGATGCCCCGCAAGGCGCCCGCCACCAGCGCATTGCCGGCGTAATGCTGGTAGGCGATGGTCAGCCCCAGCACAATCAGCAGCGGCAGCAGCAGCAGGCCGGCCACCGCCACCAGCGCGCCGCGCCAGCCAAAGAAGCGGTCGCCCAGGATGATCGACAGATTGATGATGTTGGGCCCCGGCAGCACCTGGCCGAGGGTCAGCAACTCGACAAACTGCTGCGGGCTCAGCCAGCGCTGGCGCTCCACCAGCTCGCGGTGCGCCACCGGCAGCACGCCGCCAAAGCCCTGCAGTGCCAGCCGGTTGAAGGCCCACCACAGCGCCCACAACGACGGCGGCCGGCGCAGCGGCAGGTCGACCGCAGGTCCAGGCTCAGGCATGGGCTCAGGCATGGGCCGGTTCACGCTGGATCGCCCCGGCGGCCCAGACGCTCAGCCCGATCGCTGCCAGCATCCAGGCCAGCCCCACCCAGTGCAGCCCGCCGTAGCCGCTGCGGGCCACCATCAGCCCGCCGCTGGACGCCCCCAGCGCCTGGCCCGCATACAGCGCCGACGAGTTGAGCGCGATCAGCGCTGGCGCCAGCCCCGGCGCGGCCATGCCCAGGCGGGCCTGCTGGGCTGAATTGGCGGCAAAGCAGCCCAGCGCCCAGGGTGTTAGCACCAGGGCCATCCAGGCCAGGCTGCTGCCCAGCGGCCAGGCCAGCAAGGACAAAGCCATCGCCGCCTGCAGCCAGCCCACCGCGCGGGCCGCGCCCAACCTGTCGATGTGCCGCGACACCCACAGATTGCCCAGCACACCGACCGCGCCAAACCACAGGAACAGCGCGCTCACCCCGGCCGGCCCGGCCCCCAGCACCAGCCGGTAGTAGGGCGCCAGGTAGGCCGACAGCGTGAACTGCCCGGCGGCGCTGAGCGCTGTGACCCCGATGATGGCCAGCAGCGCCGGCCGCCGCGCCACCTGGCGCCAGTCGGCGCGCGACAAGGCCGGCGGCCGGATTCCGTCGGGCAGCGCCCGCCAGACCCAGATGGCGGCGACCAGCGACAGCAGCGCCACGCCGTTGAAGGCCCAGCGCCAGCCCAGGGTTTCGGCCAGCCAGGCGCCGATCGGCATGCCCAGCACCGATGCCAGTGACCAGCCCAGAAAGATGTGGGTGATCACCCGCCCGCGCTGGGCGGCGGGGGCCATCAGGCTGATGGCCGCCGCTGCCTGCGGCGTGAACACCGCCGCACCCAGCACCGACAGCAGGCGCACCGGCAGCAGCAGGCCCAGGCTGGGCGTCAGCGCGGCCAGCAGGTGGCCGACGGCAAACCACAGCAGCGACGCCGCCAGCAGCCGGCGCCGGTCATACCCGGCCACCACGGCGGCCATCAAGGGTGCACTCAGGGCCAGCGCCAGGCAAGCGGCGGTGATCAGTTGCCCGGCGGCCGGCACGCTGACCTGCAGCGAGTGGGCCAGGTCATTGAGCGTGGCGATCACCACCATCACGCCGCAGCCGATGCAGAAGTTGCCAAACAGCAGGGCCCGGCAGGCCTTGGCGAGTGCGGCCGGCGTAGCGGGGATACCGGGCGTAACGGGCGTAACGGGCGTAACGGGCGTAACGGGCGTAACGGGCGGGGCCGGGATCATGCTGCCAGCGCCCGCCGCTGGCGCACTCACCGGATCACCTTGAGTGCTTCCGGGTTGACGATATTGCTGGGCTGCTTGGCGATGAAATTGATGACGTTCTCAAATGCCGCGCCGAAGTACATCTCGTAGCTGTCTTGCTCGACATAGCCGATGTGCGGGGTGCAGATGGCGTTTTCCAGGCGCAGCAGCGGGTGGCCCTGCAGGATCGGCTCGGTCTCGAACACATCCACCGCCGCCAGCCCGGGCCGGCCCTTGTTGAGCGCCGACACCAGCGCGTTGTCCTCCACCAGTTCGGCCCGCGATGTGTTGACAAACAGCGCCGTGGGCTTCATGCGGGCCAGGTCTTCCAGTTGCACGATGGCGCGGGTCTGATCGTTCAGGCGCAGGTGCACCGACAACACATCGCAGGCTTCGAAAAACGCATCGCGGCTGGCCGCCACGCCGTGGCCGTCGGCCTGGGCCCGTTGGCGCGAGGCCTGGCTGCCCCAGACCACCACCTCCATGCCAAAGGCCCGGCCATAGCCGGCCACCAACTGGCCGATCTTGCCGTAGCCCCAAATCCCCAGGCTGCGGCCACGCAGCACCAGGCCGAGGCCAAAGTTGGCCGGCATCGACGCCGCCTTGAGCCCGCTTTGCTGCCAGGCGCCGTGCTTCAAATTGCCGATGTACTGCGGCAGGCGCCGCATCGCGGCCATGATCAGGGCCCAGGTCAGCTCGGCAGCGGCCACCGGTGAGCCACTGCCGTCGGCCACCGCGATACCCAGCCGGGTGCAGGTGCCCAGGTCGATGTGGGCGCCGACCCGGCCGGTCTGGGCAATCAGCCGCAGCTTGGGCAGTTTTTCCAGCAGGGCCCGCGGAAACTGGGTGCGCTCGCGGATCAACACCAGCACCTCGGCCTCGCGCAGGCGCACCGCCAGCTGGCCGATGCCCTTGACGGTGTTGGTGAAGACCTTGGCGTTGTAGGGCTCCAGCCGTGCGGCGCAACGCAGCTTGCGCACGGCATCCTGGTAGTCGTCGAGGATGATGATGTTCATGGTCGCTGGGGATTGTGCCGCGTCGGACATGGCAGGCCGCAGGCGGCTAGCATCGCGCCAGACCACCCGCCCGGGTGGCCGCAACAGCTTGGAGACCTCATGACGATTTCAATGTATTCGGCCAGTGTGCCGGTGTTGCAGCGCCAGCTTGGCGCGGTGCTCAACTGGCTGGACAAGGCCGAGGCCCATGCCACGGCGCGCAAGTTCGACACCGCCAACTACCTGACGCTTCGGCTGGCGCCCGACATGCTGCCCTTTGTGGCCCAGATCCGCATCGCCAGTGACGCCGCCAAGGGCTGCGTGGCCCGCCTGGCCGGCCAGGAGTCACCCAAGTTCGAGGACAACGAGGCCAGCTTTGCCGACCTGCGCGAGCGGGTGCAAAAGACCCTGGCCTACATCGAAACGGTGCCGGCCTCGGCCATCGAGGGCAGCGAGGGGCGGGCCATCACCATCCCGATGCGCAACCGCGATGCGCTGCAGTTCACCGGCGAGGTGTTCCTGCGGCATTTCGCGCTGCCCAACTTCTTCTTCCACATCACCATGGCCTATGCGCTGCTGCGCCATGCCGGGGTGGAGCTGGGCAAGGGTGATTTTCTGGCCGCGGCCTGAACAGGCAGCCCCGGGCGCGGGAAAACGCTGTAACAACGGCCGGTGGCAGGTGCCCGCTGCCAGCCGCTCAGGTGTCCGATCTCGCAACACTCAGGCCCCCACCCGGGCCCCGGGAAAACCGCCATTTCGGCGCACATTGCCTGAGAAATCAATGCGTTAGCGCGGGCAGGCTGAGCCACCCTGATGACGGCACAGCGGTTGCAAAGGTGTCAGCCAGAGTGTCGGAGCGCATCGCTCCCACGCGCTGGTGAAACCCCTGGAGACCTGCCATGAAAGCCGCTGTGCTGCACCACTACAACGAGTCGCTCAGTGGCGATGGCTTTGTGGTCTACGAGGACGTGCCCGATCCCAAGATCGAAAGCCCGACCGATGTGATCGTTCGCATCGGCGGCGCCGGCGTCTGCCGCACCGACCTGCATGTGGTCGAGGGCATCTGGCGCAGCAAGGTCGACGTCAAGCTTCCCTACATCATGGGCCACGAGAACGCCGGCTGGGTCGAGGCCATGGGCAGCGCCGTCACCGGCCTGAAGGTGGGCGATGCGGTGATCTGCCACCCCTTGGTGACCAGTGGCCACTGCCTGGCCTGCCGCCGTGGCGACGACATGCATGCCGAAGACAGCCGCTTCCCAGGCATCAATGCCGACGGCGGCTATGCCGAGTACCTGCGCACCGGCCAGCGCTCGCTGATCAAATTGCCCAAGACCCTGGCGCCCAAGGACGTGGCGCCCTACACCGACGCCGGGCTCACCGCCTACCGGGCCGCCAAAAAGGCCTCTCGCCACCTGCTGCCGGGTGAATACGCGGTGGTGATCGGCGCCGGCGGCCTGGGCCACATCGGCATCCAGGTGCTGGCAGCGCTGTGCGCGGCCGAGATCATCATCGTCGACAAGTCCGACATGGCGCTTCAGCTCGCCAAGGAGTGCGGCGCCCATCATTTGGTCAAGGCCGACGGCAACCAGGTGGCTCAGGTGCTCGAGCTCACCCACGGCAAGGGCGCCGAGGCGGTGATCGACTTTGTCGGCGAGGGCGAGGCCATCACCCAGGGCCTGGCGATGACCCGCAACGCCGGCAGCTACTACATCGTCGGCTACGGCGGCAAGATTGAGCTGCCATCCATCGACCTGATCACCAGCGAGAAAAACATCATCGGCAACCTGGTCGGCACCTACCCCGAGCTGGTCGAGTTGATGGCCCTGGCCGACCGCGGCCTGGTCCACCTGGCCACCCGCGAATATCGGTTGAAGGATGCCAACCAGGCCTTGCTCGACCTGCACCACGGCAAGATCAAAGGCCGCGCGGTGCTGATCCCCTGAGCCGTCGATTCGATCAGCGGCCAACCCCGGCCAACAGCGACCAAGCGCGGCAGCGACCGACCGCCGCCACACGCAGCAACAGTGGGCAGACCAGGCAAGGGGCCTTGATGGCATTGATTCCAGTGACGGTGTTGACCGGCTTCCTCGGTGCAGGCAAGACGACGCTGCTCAACCGGCTGCTGCACGGCACCGCCGGCAAGCGCTACGCGGTGATCGTCAACGAGATCGGCGAGCTGGGTATTGACGGCGCGTTGGTGATCGGTGCCGAGGAGGAGGTCTACGAGCTCAACAACGGCTGTGTCTGTTGCAAGCTGCGCGGTGACCTGCTGCGCATTGCCAGCCACCTGGTGCGTCGAGTGGGCGGCTTTGACGGCATCGTGATCGAAACCAGCGGCCTGGCGGACCCGGCGCCGGTGCTGCAAACCTTCCAGTTTGACGACCTGCTGCGCCAGACCACGCGGCTGGACAGCGTGATCTGCGTGGCCGATGCGCGCCACCTGGCCGCGCAGTTGCATGATTTTCCAGAGGCCCAAGCGCAACTCGCGCAAGCCGATCTGGTGTTGTTGAACAAGGCCGATCTGGCCGATGAGGCGATGTTGGGCGATGCCGAACGCTGCGTGCTGCGCATCAACCCGACGGCCACGGTGCAACGTTCGGTCCAAGGTGATATCCCCTTGGCGCAGTTGCTGGACCGTGGCGCGTTTGACAACAGCCGCTTGCAGGTGCCGGCCTTGCGGCTGGGCGCGGCGCCGGCTGGGCCGCGTGGTCATGTCTATCGGCCCACCGGCGCGGCAAGTCACAGCCCGGATGTGGCCAGCGTGAGCCTGTCCTTTGAGCGGCCGTTTGATCGCAGCCGGTTTCTGCCCTGGCTGCAGCGCCTGGTGGCCGAGCGCGGGGCCGACCTGCTGCGCGCCAAGGGCATCGTCGCCTTTGAAGGCCAGGACCGGCGCTTCGTCTTCCAGGCGGTGCACATGACGGTTGACAGCGGTTTCGATCAGCCCTGGGCTGCCGGCCAGCCGCGTGAAACCCGGCTGGTGTTCATCGGTCGACACCTGCAGGCCGACGATCTGCGGGGCGAGTTGCTGCATTGCCTGGCCGAGCCCAGCGAGCAAGCCGCATGAACGCCCCCCCGCCGCTGCTGGAATTGCTGGGCGCCTGCTGGAAGTACAGCACGCCGGTGGTCGCGCTGGCCTGGAGTGGCGACGGCAATGCCGTGGCCTTTGCACAAGGCGATGGCCACCTGGCGCTGGTGGA
Organism: Betaproteobacteria bacterium; assembly: GCA_031366465.1. Classification (GTDB taxonomy): domain Bacteria; phylum Pseudomonadota; class Gammaproteobacteria; order Burkholderiales; family Burkholderiaceae_C; genus Pseudaquabacterium. The sequence goes on from JANLZT010000135.1 coordinate 7,188, forward strand.
CGCCCAATGGCCGCGCGGCCCACGCCTGACGCCCAGGCCCGAAGGGGGCATTGAGGTGGTGCCGGCCGAAGTGCCGGCGCACCGGCCGCTTCGCGCGGCCTGCCACCAGGGCAGCAGCCTGTGCATTGCGGCTGACACCGAGGGCGGCTTCATCTCCGGCGGTGACGACGGGCGGCTGGTGCAGGTGCCCAAGGCCGGCAACCCAGCGGTGTTGGCGACTGCGCCGGGTGCCTGGATCGAGGCCTTGGTCAGCAGCCGCAGCGGCGCGCTGGCCTACGCACTGGGCCGCCAGGTGATCCGCCGAACAGCCAGCGGATCATCGCAGCTCGACCTGCCCGCACCGGCCCTGGACCTGGCCTTCAGCCCGGACGGCCAATGCCTGGCGGCGGCCCACAGCGACGGCGTGACGCTCTGGCCTGCGCAGGGGCCGACCCGGCGCCTGCCCTGGCGCGGCTACCACCGCAGCCTGGCCTGGAGTCCGGATGGTGTCTACCTGGTTGCCGGCATGCAAGAAAACGCCCTGCATGGCTGGCGGGTGGCTGACGGCGGCGACATCGAGATGGGCGGCTACCCGGGCCAGCCCTTGTCGCTGTCATTTGCCCACGATGGCCAGTTCCTGGCCACCAGTGGCGGCACGCGGCCAGTGTGCTGGGGCTTTGATCCACCCGGCCAGACCGGCCAGCCGGTCGAATGTGGCATTCCCAGCCGCACGCCGGTCAGTTGCGTTAGCTGCCACCCGCGCCAACACCTGGTGGCCGCCGGCTACATCAACGGTGCGGTGCTGCTGTGTCGGCCCGGCAGCGACGAGGGCTTGTTCATCAAAGGCGCGGGCGGCGGTGCGGTGACCGGGCTGGTCTGGTCTGCCGACGGCGCCAAGCTGGCCTTTGGCACCCAGGACGGCGTGCTGGCCTGGATCGGACTGCCAGATGCCCTGTTTGTCGCCCGTGGCCCATCCCGGGCCAGCCAACTTACCCCCCACTGAGAAAGGTCAGACCATGAGCGACCCGGAATCGGCCAGCAAGGACGCTTTTTTTGAGCAGCTGGCGACTTTGTCAAATGCAATGGTGACGGCCCACGGCAAAGACTTTGCAATGGGCGCATTGGTGCTCGCCGCACGCTTCATTGCCGAAGCCGAGGCCCGGCAGCGCTCTGCGGCCGACAGCAGCCCGGCGACGGCGCAGCCTTGAAGCAAACCGCCATGGAGCTTGAACCCCTTGCCCAGCGGCGTCCCAGGATCGGACGTTGGGCCACAGCGCTTCGTCCCAGAACACGACGGCGCACGGCGGCAAGCCCAAGGCGCCCAGGCGGTCAGCAGGGAGCGCAGTCTGGGCACTAGGGATTTGGAGCAATGGCACAGGAATCGCTATATCAAACCAAGGGCGCAAGCCCGGAACCGCCAAGGCTGATGGCTTTGGCAGTGACCGCCCAGGCGGCACAGTGCAACGGTGTAACTGATCTCGCAAAGGAGACTTTCCATGGCTGTAGGTTTGACACTCAACAAGATCACCTCACAAAAGGGGATCAATATCAGCGAGGCGACCCGTCGCATCGCTGATCTCGGCTGGACACCCAGCTATGTGCAGGAAGCGATGACCTTCCCGACCGATTACAAGATCGGCAAGGCCCCACGCGACCCGATGAAGCAGGTGCTGCGCTCCTACTTCCCGATGCAGGAAGAAAAGGACAACCGGGTCTACGGCGCGCTCGACGCCGCCCTGCGCGGCGACATGTTCCGCAATACCCAGCCGCGCTGGGTTGAGTGGATGAAGCTGTTTCTGGCCATCATTCCCTTCCCTGAAATCTCGGCTGCGCGCTCGATGGCGATGGTCGCGCGCCTGGCCCCCGGTGAAGAGTTGCGCACCGGTTTCACCATGCAAATGGTGGACGAGTTCCGTCACTCCACGATTCAGATGAACCTGAAGAAGTGGTACATGGAAAACTACATCGACCCGGCCGGCTTTGACATCACCGAGGCCGCCTTTGGCAAGTGCTACGCCACCACCATCGGCCGCCAGTTTGCCGAGGGCTTCCTCACCGGCGACGCGATCACTGCGGCCAACATCTACCTCACCGTGGTGGCCGAGACTGCCTTCACCAACACCTTGTTCGTGGCGATGCCGTCTGAGGCAGCGCGCAATGGCGACTACGCTTTGTCCACCGTCTTCCTGTCGGTGCAGTCGGACGAATCGCGCCACATCGGCAACGGTCATTCGCTGCTGATGTCGCTGGTCAACGACCCCAGCAACCACCTGCTGCTGGAGCGTGACATCCGTTATGCCTTCTGGCAGAACCATGCCATCGTCGATGCGGCGATCGGCACCTTTGTGGAGTACGGCACCACCGACCGCGACAAGAACAAAGAGTCGTACGCCGAACTGTGGCACCGCTGGATCTATGAGGACTACTACCGCACCTACATGCTGCCGCTGGAGAAGTACGGCGTGAAGATCCACCACGACGATGTCGGTGCGGCCTGGGACCGGATCGTCAAGAAGAACTATGTGCACAAGACGGCGCAGTTCTTCTCGGTCGGCTGGCCGGTCAACTTCTGGCGCATCGAGGCCCAGACCGAGAAAGACTTCGACTGGTTTGAGCACAAGTACCCGGGCTGGTACGCCGAGTTCGGCGACTACTGGAAATGGTACGACCGCAAGAGCGTGCCGGGCCAGACGAACATGCTGTTCGACCAGGAGAGCGGCTATGCCTATCCGCACCGCTGCTGGAGCTGCATGGTGCCTTGCCTGATTCGCGAGGACTTCGTTTACGACGAGGTGGATGGCAAGGTCTTCACCTACTGTTCCGACGTCTGCCGCTGGACCCACAAGGTGGCGTTTGCTGCCGAGTACGAAGGCCGCGCCACCCCGGCGATGGGGCGTTTCAGCGGGCGTCGCGAGTGGGAAGACTGCTACCACGGCTGGGACCTGGCCGACGCCATCAAGGATCTCGGCTTTGTGCGACCCGACGGCAAGACACTGATCTCGCAGCCGCACCTGCGCTTCGACGACAAGCACATGTGGACGTTGGATCACGTCAAGGGCTATACGTTGGGCAGCCCGTTGATCGGCTTCCGCGCGCTCACGCCTGAGGGCCGTGAGGCGGCAGCCATCGAGTACCGCAAGGGCTTCAAGATCAACCCGATCTAAAGCCAGCGCAGGCCGCCACTGCTGGCCCGCAAGGGCGAGTGGTGGCGGCAGTCGAAGCCCAAATAGAGGACAGTCATGCCGGATAAGCGGGTGCACACGGTGCGCTTCGAGCCAGTGGGTGTGGAGCTGGAGGTCGAGGAGGGCGAATGGGTGCTCGATGCGGCCTTCCGCCAGGGCATTGCCGTGCCGCATGGTTGCCGTGAGGGTCAATGCAGCAGTTGCAAATGCATCCTTCTTGAAGGCGATGCCGAGGTGGAGAACTATTCCACCTTTGCACTGCCCGACTATGAGCGTGATACCGGCCACATCTTGCTTTGCCGCAGCTATGCCTTCAGTGACTTGACGATTGAATTGCTGAACTTCGATGAAGAGTTGATGCGGCGGGCGATTGCAGTGAAGACATTCGAAGGCGTGCTCAACGCTGTGACGCCGCTGACGCACGACACCCGCTTGCTCGAAGTGCAGCTTGAGAAGCCGCTGAAGTTCTGGGCTGGCCAGTATGTGGAGATCAGCGTGCCGGGGTCGGGCGTGGCTGAGACCGTGACCCGCTCATACTCCATGGCCAGCACGATGCGCACCCCTTCAACACTGCAATTCATCATCCGCAAGTACCCGGATGGCGCTTTCTCGTCGCTGGTAGATACGACATTGGCGCCGGGTACTGCGCTGCAGATCAAGGGGCCATTCGGCAGTTGCTTCCGACGCGACGGCCGGGCCGGGCCGATGGTGTTGGTTGGCGGCGGTTCGGGCATGTCGCCGCTTTGGGCCATCTTGCAAGACCACATCGAAAGTGGCGAGCAGCGGCCGATCCGGTTTTTTTACGGTGCGCGCACCCGCAAGGATTTGTTCTTTCTTGATGAGTTTGCCGCCGTTGCCGCAAAGTTGGCTGATTTTGAGTTTATTCCGGTGTTGTCGCAGGCATCAGCGGACGATGCCTGGCACGGCGAAACCGGGTTTGTGCATGAAGCGGTTGATCGCATCCTGCGCACGCAAGGGCTGGCGGGTGAGATTGATGCCTATACCTGCGGTCCGCCACCGATGATCGATGCTGTCTTGCCGGTGCTGCAACGCCTTGGCGTCGCGCTTGATTGCACCCATGTTGACAAGTTCACCCCGGCAAGCGCGAGCACGCCGAATCTCGTTCACTGACACCTGAGGAGACCCGTATGACCACCGCTAGCACTGACTACGTACCCTTGAATTCCGGCGCTGCCGGCGCTGCAAAATTTGCCGGCTCCGACAGCCGCAAATACAACTACTTTACGCCAAAAGGCCGCAAGGCCACGCACTACGAGGACATGACGCTCGACGTGCAGCCCGACCCGAAGCGATATTTGCTGCAAGACTGGATCATCAACTTTGCCGACGGCACACCCACCTATTCCGAGAAGTGGACGGCTGCGAAGTCGACCGACTGGCACGCCTACCGCGCAGTGGACGAAGAATGGGAGCGCACCCATTACCAGCGCCAATCCACCATCTGCGGCATGATCGCGCAGGCAGTCGAAAACGGCCGCCGTTCAGGCGCACCGGCCCGCTTTGACAAGGCCTGGGTCAAGGTGCTGGAGAAACACCTGGGGGCCTACAAGCATGCCGAGTTCGGCTTGGGCATGTCGCTGATGCAGGCCCAGCGCTACGGCTATACCCAGATGGTCAACTCCACGATCCTGACCAACTCGTCGTACAAGTTTCGCTTCGCACAAGACTTGACCTTGTACCTTGGTGACATCGGCCTTGACATTCCTGGCTTCGATGCCGAGATCGGCAAACAGCAGTGGCTCGATGATCCGATCTGGCAACCCACCCGGCTGCTGATAGAAACCATCGGTGGCGCGACCGACTATCTGGAGAAGTATTTCGCCATCAATGTCGTTTTCGAGCCGCTGGTGGGTGAGCTGTTTCGCAGCGGATTTGTCATGCAGGCGGCCGCCTCACAAAACGACTTCATGACGCCCACCGTGGTCTCGTCGGCCGAAGGCGATTACCAGCGCAACCTGGCCAATACGATTGAGTTGCTGCACATGTTGGTCAGTGACCCGGCGCATTCTGCGCACAACACAGTCTTGTTCAATGGCTGGATGCAAAAATATGGCGATTTGGCCGTGACGGCAGCCAAGAACCTGCAGCCGATCTGGTCATTGCCGCACACCAAGGTGGCGAATTTCAGTGATGCCTTTGCCAATGCCGTCGACCGCATGCAAAGCATCTGCAACCAGGTCGGCCTCAAGCTGCCCGCCTCGATCACCGCCTGAACCCCATACCCTGAGGAGCCACCATGTCCGACCACACCGGCAACATCTTCAAATCATTCAAAAACCTGGAGTTCAAAGGCACCGTCTCGCATGAGTGCGGCGTGACGATGAATGACAGTGTCGAGGCGCGTGCCATCGCCGAGCTGATGTCCAGCAAGCCCGGCATCACCGTCACCTACATGCCGTCGATGATCCGCATCGACGGCGAGGGCAAGATCGAGTTCAGGATGGACGAGATCGCCGAAGAACTGGGCCGTGAAATGACGCCCCAGTTGTTTGAGATTTCAACCTCAACCCACTACGGCCGGATGGTGACGGTGGACGAGAATACCGTGGTGCTGTTTGGCGACATGAACGCCGCGATGGCCTACGTCGCTTACGCATAAAGGCGGCCCACTATGTTTAAAACCGCATCCGGCGAAGAAATTTTTATCATCGATGGTCATGTGCACAACTGGAACGCCACCAAGGCGAACCAGAAGAATATGCACGGTGAGCAGTTCATCAATTGCTTTTACGCCTACCACTCGTTTCTCAGCCCGAAAGACCAACTGTGGACGCGTGAGAAGTTTGATCAGTACGGCGGTGACCAGTTGTACCAAGACCTGTTCGTTGACGGCCCTGACGACATGGCCATCTTCCAGCCGACCTACCTGAAAGACTTCTACGTTGACGGCTTCAACACCACCGAGCAGAACGCGGTGCTGAAGGCCAAGCACCCGAACCGCTTTATCCTGAACGGCGCGTTCGACCCGCGCGACGGGGAGGTCGGCCTTGATGCGCTTGACGAGTTGGCGGCCACACACAAGCTCAAGGGCGTGAAGCTCTACACGGCTGAATGGAAGGGCGATAGCCGCGGCTACAAGTTGTCCGATCCCTGGGCCGAGAGGTATTTGGAGCGCGCCGAGAAGTTGGGCATCAAAAACATCCATGTGCACAAGGGCCCGACCATTCTGCCGCTGGACCGTGACGCCTTTGACGTGGCCGACATTGATGTGGCCGCGACCAACTTCCAGGGTCTGAACTTCATCGTTGAGCACTGCGGCCTGCCCCGGCTGGACGACTTTTGCTGGATCGCCACGCAGGAGACCAATGTCTACGGCGGTCTGGCTGTGGCCCTGCCCTTCATCCAGAAGCAGCCCAAGTATTTTGCGCATGTGCTGTCACAACTGCTGATGTGGTTGGGCCCGGACAAACTGCTGTATGGCAGCGACTACGGCATCTGGACCCCAGACTGGCTGGTCAAGGCCTTCATGGCCTTCGAGTTGCCCGAGGACATCGCCAAGGAGACCGGCGCCGTGCTCGATCTGGAGGCCAAGAAGAAGATCCTCGGCTTGAATGCAGCAAAGCTCTACGGCATCGACATCGAGGCGCAAAAACGCTTGCTCGCCCCGGAGCAGGCCGTGCCGCGAGAGCCCAGCAGCAACTTCACGCTGCAGCAGGTCGCCGAGGCGTCTTGATCGCCATGGCCGCCGACCGCGTCAAACGAGACTTACGCGCTGACCATGCCGAGCAGGTGCAAGCCTGCCTTGCGACGGTGGTAGACCCGGAACTTGACGAGTCGGTGACCGAACTTGGCTTCATCACCGAGGTCGAGTTGCTCGACCAAGGTGTGGTGCGCATCGGCTTTCGGCTGCCGACTTACTGGTGCGCTGCCAACTTTGCCTTCTTGATGGCCGACGACATGCGGCGCGCGGTGCAGGCGCTGCCCTGGGTCACCCGGGTTCAGGTGCAGTTGCATGAGCACATGTATGCCGAGGCCATCAATCAGGGCGTGAGCGATGGCGACGGCTTTCAAGCGGCCTTTGGCACGGCGGCCGAGGGCGGGCTTGATGCACTGCGTCGCACTTTTGAGCTGAAGGCCTTCCAGCGTCGGCAGGAGGCACTGCTGCAGCACCTGCTGGATGCCGGCCATCTGCCTGCCGCGCTGGTGGCGCTTGATCTGCCCGCGCTGCAGCAGTTGTTGCCGAACGCCGAAGGCGAGCGCCTGCTTGAGCGCTATCTTGAACGGCGCACGCTGGTGGGCGGCGGCGCGCTGGCTTTTGTCGACACCCAAGGCCAGCCGATCGCGGCGGACGCGTTGGCCGGCCACTTACGAGACTTGCGCCCGGTCGGTATCAACGCCGAATTCAATGGCGCGTTGTGCCGCGGCTTGTTGGCGGTGCGCGACAATGAGGTTGGTGTACAGAAGATCCATATCGTGAGACGCCCGCAGCCAGCGGACGCGCTCTGAATCCCAACCCCCACGAGACAAACATCATGGCCAACATCATGTTGCATGACGACGAGGCCCGCCAGGCGCTCGGCCGCGGCGTCGCCAAAATGGCCCGCGCGGTGCGCGGCACCCTGGGCCCGCGCGGCATGAACGCCATCATCGACCGGCCCATCGGCACGCCGATGATCTCGCGCGACGGTGCCAGCATCGCCGCCGAGATCGAGCTTGAGGACCCATTCGAGAACATGGGCGCACAGGTGCTGCGCGAGGTCTCGAAGCAGACCAACCAGGTGGCCGGTGACGGCACCACCACCGCCACCGTGCTGGCCGACGCGCTGGTGCAAGATGGCCTGGCCTGCCTGGCCAAGGGCGCCAATCCGGTGGAGCTGGTCGAGGGTCTGGAGCAGGCCGTCACCGAGGTGATTGCGGCCCTCAAGCGCAGCGCCAAGCCCTTGAGCGGTGGCGAGCAGTTGCGCGCGGTGGCGATGGTGGCGGCCAATGACGACCCGACGGGTTTGCTGGTGGCGCAGGCGCTGGAGCGGGTGGGCGTTGATGGCATCGTCGACGTCGATTACGGCAGCACGGTGGAGACCTTGCTGGAGATCGTTGACGGCATGGCCTTCGACCGAGGCTATCTGTCGCACCACATGATCACCGACGTCGAGAAGATGCAGGTGGTGCTCGACAACCCCTACATCCTGATGACCGACCAGCGCCTGCTGACGCAGGAAGAGTTGGGGGCCGTCATCGCGCTGGTGGCCGAGTCCAAGCGGCCGCTGTTGGTGATTGCCGAAGAAGTGGCGCCGGCCTGCGTCATCGGCCTGCTGACCTGGCGCGACAAGGGCGGCCCGCCGGTGGCGGCGATCCACCCGCCCGAGTACGGCCATTGGCGCAAGGCCGCACTTGAAGACCTGGCCATCCTCACCGGCGGCCGGGTGATCGCACGGGATTTGGGCGGCAGCATTGCCGCCGTGCAAATGCGCGATCTGGGCAGTGCGCGCCAGGTGCGCATCTCGTCGAACCAGACCGTGGTCACTGCCGGTGAGGGTGACCCGGCGATGATCAGCGCACGTCGCGTGCAGGTGCAGCGCCAGCATGAGTTGGCACCCGAGAACATCGAACGCGACAAGATCAAGGAGCGGTTGTCCAAACTGTCGGGCGGCACTGCGGTGCTGCTGGCCGGTGGCGCCACGCCGGTGGAGCAAAGGCGCCGGTTGCATTTGATCGAGGACGCCATCAATGCGGCCCGGGCGGCGATTGCCGAAGGGGTGGTGCCCGGCGGCGGCCTGGCCCTGTTGCGGGTGGCCGGTGCGCTGGACGACCTGGCCTCGCGCACGGAGGGCCATGTACAGCAAGGCGTCAAATTGTTGCAGCGTGCCTTGCACCAGCCGGCTTTCCACATTGCGGCCAATTGCGGTCTGGACCCCCACGCCAATATGCGCAAGGCCCTGGATGCCCCGGCCGGTTTTGGCCTGGACGCCCGAAGTGGCCGCTTCGTCGATCTGGTCGCTGCCGGCATCATCGACCCGGTGCGGGTGAGCTACAGCGCGGTGCGCAATGCGGCGTCGGTGGCGGGCCTGATCCTCACCACCCAGACCCTGATCGCCAAGAAGCCTGACCTGATTGATCCCACTGCCGGCCCGGCGATGGGCGGCGGCGCCGAGTTTCTGGGCCGCAAATGAGATCGCGGCACGGGCAGCTTCGGCGGCTGCTGGGGATGCTGATCACCGGCGGTGGCTTGGCCTTGATGGTGAGTGATCTGATCACACGCTGGCTGCTTTGATGCGGCCCATGTTCAGACACCGATGACCAACCTGGGCCAAAGCATCGACATGCGCCTGCCTGCGCCTGGGCGCTGGCGGGTGCTGGGCTTTGTCGGCCCCGGGGCGATGATCAGTGTCGGCTATATGGACCCAGGCAATTGGGCCACCGATCTGGAGGGCGGCGCCCGCTTCGGCTACCAGTTGTTGTGGGTGCTGGTGGCGTCAAACCTGATTGCGATGGTGTTGCAAAGCCTGGCCGCCCGGCTGGGCATTGCCGGTCGGCTGGATTTGGCCCAGGCCTGCCGCGCCTATTACGCCAAGCCGGTGGCGCTGGCGCTGTGGCTGCTTTGCGAGGTGGCCATCATCGCCTGCGACCTGGCCGAGTTGCTGGGCGGTGCGATCGCACTGAACCTGTTGTTCGGCGTCCAGTTGGCTTGGGGTGCGCTGATCACCGGGCTGGACGTGATGCTGATCCTGATGCTGCAGCACTTTGGCATTCGCAAGCTGGAGGCGGTGGTGGCCGCGCTGGTGCTGACCATCGGCGCCTGCATGGCGCTTGAGATGCTGTTGGTGCAAGCCGACTGGGCGGCAGTGGCGGGCGGCCTGGTGCCCCGGCTGGATGCCAATAGCCTGATGATCGCGGTGGGCATCCTGGGTGCCACGGTGATGCCGCACAACCTCTACCTGCATTCATCCTTGGTGCAGACGCGCCGCATCGGCGATAGCGACTGGGCCAAGCGCGAATCGATCCGTTACAACCTGTTTGACACCGCGCTGGCCCTGAATCTGGCCCTGTGCATCAATGCTGCGATCCTGGTGCTGTCGGCCTCGACCTTCTTTGCCCGGGGCATCGAGGTCACCCAATTGCGCCAGGCCCATGAGCTTCTGACGCCCTTGCTGGGCACCACGCTGGCATCAACGGCCTTCGCGATTGCCTTGCTGGCGGCCGGGCAAAGCTCCACCATCACCGGCACCCTGGCCGGTCAGGTGGTGATGGAGGGCTTTGTGCGCTTGCGCATCAGCCCGCTCAAGCGCCGCTTGCTGACCCGTTTGTTGGCCATCGTGCCCGCGGTGGCGGTGCTGTGGCAGGCCGGCGATGGCGGCGCGCTGCAGTTGCTGGTCTGGAGCCAGGTGGTGTTGAGCCTGCAGCTGCCCTTTGCGATCGTGCCGCTGATTCGCTTCACCAGCGCACCCAGCATCTTGGGCCGTCTGGTCAGCCCGCCTTGGCTGCGGGCCTTGGCCTGCGGCGCCGCGCTGCTGATCATCGTTCTCAATGGCTGGCTGGTGATGCAGGCGCTGGCAGGCATCGACGGCTTGCTGTCGCGGATCATGGTCGGTTTGCTGGCAGCGGGCTGCTGCGCGCTGCTGGCCTGGATCGCCGTTGCCCCACTTCGACTGTTACCGGCATCGTTGCCAGAGGGTTCTTCGATCAATAATCACAGCTTGGAAAAACAGTAGGCGTGCATTCTGGCTCCATCCGGTGGCCAGAACACTTGACGATGGCAACGTCAAAGCGGGATCAGACCCTGCAGTTTGACGTTCAAGGAGACATCCATCCATCCGAACCACACCGTAGGCTGGCCCGTGACAGGCCAGGGTCTGGGCTGTGAGCCCGGCTCTGTGCTGGCACCCGCCGCTGAGCACCAGGTCATGATGGCTTGGGAGAACTTTGTCACTGGCGCGCCACTGGCAACCACTGCCGTATCCAAGCTCTTGCTGGCGTCGTGGCAGCGCAGCCTGCGTGCCGGGGTGGAGCCCAACACGCGCCGCGCGCCGATGGTCAGCGGGGCCAATGCGCTGGAGCATTTGCGCCATCGCAACCGGGATCTGCTGTGGGCAGCGCAGGGCCTGTTTGTCACCTCGGCCCATTTGCTGGCAAGCTCAGGCTCGGTGATGATCCTGACCGACCCCAACGGCGTGGTGCTGGAGGTGGCGGGCGACCAGCGCACCCTGGACGCCGCGCAGGACGTGCACCTGGTGCAGGGCGGACACTGGCATGAAAGCGTGGTCGGCACCAACGGCATTGGCACCGCGTTGGCCATGCGCCAACCGGTGCAGGTGCACGGTGCCGAGCACTTTGGTGAGGGCATCAAGCGCTGGACATGTGCTGCGGCGCCGGTGTTTGTGCCGGGCAGCGAGCAGATCCTGGGCGTGGTCGACATCTCGGGCCCGCCCTCGACCTACCAACGCGGCAATCTGGCGTTGGCCCTGGCCGGTGCACGCCAGATGGAGGCGGTGTTGTCCGAGCGCGCCAGCCGCGAGCATGTGCAATTGCTCGAAGCCTGCATGAAGCTGGGCGCTTCGCACGCCCCGCAAGCGATGCTGGTGATGGACCGCAATGCCAAGTTGGTCCATGTCAGTGGCGATCTCCCCATGCATGGGTGGCGCGTTGGCACGCAATTGCCCGGCTTGCAAGCCGGGCGGCAGGTCGAGGAGTGGGCGCGCCAGTTGCCCGCCGGGCTGCGCGCCGAATGGCTTCATCCGGTGCGCATTGACGGCGTGATGATTGGCGCCTTGCTGGTGGTGCCCCGGCAGCCGCGTGGGGTGCCGGTGGCCACGACGCCATCGCTCATCAGCGGCCGCGGCGCGCCAGCTGAGTCCGAGATCGACCCGGCGCGCACCGGCTTTGGCAATCTGCTGGGGCACAGCCGTGCGCTGCGTACAGCCATTGACCGGGCCCGGCTGCTCAGCGGCCGGCGTGTTTCAGTGCTGATCCAGGGCGAAACCGGGGTCGGCAAGGAGTTGTTTGCGCGCGCCATCCACGGTGATGAGGCCCGCAGCGGCCCGTTTGTCACCTTCAACTGCGGCGCCACCTCCAAAGAACTGATCGGCAGTGAACTGTTTGGCCATGTGCGCGGCGCTTTCACCGGCGCCACCCATGAAGGCCGGGCCGGCCGCTTTGAGCTGGCGCATGGCGGCACGCTGTGCCTGGACGAGATTGGCGAGCTGTCGCTCGAACTGCAGCCGGTGCTGCTGCGCTGTCTGGAAGAAGGTGTGGTCTGCCGCTTGGGCGAGTCCAAGCCCAGGCGGGTCGATGTGCGCCTGCTGACCATGACCAACCGGGATCTGCTGCAAGAAGTCGAGGCCGGCCGGTTCAGGCGCGACCTGTACCACCGCATCGGCGTGACCAGCGTTCGGGTGCCGCCGCTGCGCGAGCGCGAAGGTGACATCGCCTTGCTGTGCCAGCATTTCAACCTCAGCCTGGCCGAACGCCACAAGGTGCCGTCCCGCGTGTTTGGTCCGGAGGTGATCGCTGCGCTGGAGGCCTATGCCTGGCCGGGCAATGTGCGCGAGCTGCGCAACCTGGTTGAAAGCCTGTTGTTGACCTCCGAGGCCGCCAGCGTCGATTGCGCTGAATTGCCCGAGGAATTGCACGCCAGCCTGCCGCCTGCAGCGGCCGAGCATCCCCTGGCTGCAACCAGCCTCGAAGAGGCTGAACGGCTGGCGATCATGCGGGCGATGAAGAGCATGCACGGCAACCTGGCCCAGGCGGCGCGTGCGCTGGGGGTGTCCCGAAGCACGCTCTATCGCAAGGTCGAGCGCTACCAGCTTGAGAACAACGCCTGGCTTGACGGTGGGCCGGACGGCGCAGGCGATACGCTGTATTGACGTCGTACTGACACTACAGCGCGACGGTTTGCCCGCCCCTCATACCAAGCCGGGGCAGCGGTTGCAGCTCACCCTGGTCTGGAAACATCTGGTCGAGCACGGCCTGCAATTCCAGGCGCAGGCGCTGGCTGCTGGGGTCGTCCAGGCCCAGTGCCGCAAACACCGCGCCGCGCAGCAGCCACAGATCACCCGGCTCCTGCACCTGGCGTAGCTGGTGGCGCAGCCAGGCATGGCGCAGGCCTTCCAGCGCGTCGGCAGCGGCCATGAAGCGCTGTTTCAGAGCCACAAAGCTGCGCCGGGCGGCGATGCGGGCATGGCGGTCTTGCGGCAGGCCAGCGCCGGGCAGCATCGATTCACCGGCACCGGTGTCGACAAACTGGCGCGGCTGGGCCGGCATGCCCGCCGCTGCGGCATTGAACAAATCGATCTGCATCGCCGGCATGGCCGTCAAAGCACTCAGGGCACCAGTGCCGCCAGGCCGTTGCGCGGCGCGCGCACCGGAAAGTGCCGGTTCAGGCGCGACAAACGCCTCTCGGCCTCGGACTGGGTGCGCGCGGTCGCCACCTCGCCATAGACCGGCGAGCGCAGATGCCACAACTCGCGCAGTGAGCGAGCCCGCGATATCTTGTCGAGCAACTCCTGGCTGCCCAGCGATCCCAGGTCGGCCAGGCTGTCCTGGAACTCGGCCTTGACCAGCGCCAGCCGGTTGATCGGTCGGGCGGTGGCCGGCAGCCAGGGCGCACGATGGCGCAATTGCTGGCCCAGACGCTGCAACCGGCTTTGCCAGGACAGCGAGGACGGCCACAGCTCGGGCGGGCAGACCTCCACCCGCGAGTGCATCAAGCTGCTCGGCGGGCTGGCCGGCCTGCGTGAGACCAGACGCAACATCCAGGACTGGGGGGCCGTGTTCGGGTTCATGGCGATCTTTTCGGCAAGACTGCTCGCAAGCTGAGGCTTGATCACGCCGGCCCGGCCAGCGGCGTCGGGTAGCGGCGTCTTGCAGGAGCGCTGGGCCGGGCTGTTTGTGGTGGGCATTGGCCATTGTTGAAGCCGGCACGCGCTGCGCAATGCCCGAACAAGTGGCCTAAGCGGCGCCACTTCGGCCGCCTGGGCAGGCCTCGGCCGGCTGGTAGGCTTGCGCCCGCTGATGACAGGGCCGTGCCTGGCCGGGGAGACACCGATGTTTGGAAAATTCTTGCGCCGCAGCCTCACGCTGCTGTTGCTGGTCGTGGTGGTGGCCGCGCTGCTGGCCTGGTTCCACGCGCACCGGGTGCTGCCGCAGACCGAGGGCCGGCTGCTGCTGGCCGGCGCGCAGGCCGAGATCCGCATCGAGCGCGATGAGCATGGCATCCCCAGCATCGCGGCCGCCAGCCTGCGCGATGCGATGTACGGCCTGGGCGTGGTGCATGCGCAAGACCGGCTGTGGCAGATGGAGACGCACCGCCGTATCGGTGCCGGCCGGCTGGCCGAGGCCTTTGGTGAGGCGGCGGTCGAGACCGACCGTTTCCTGCGCGTGCTGGGCGTGCGGCGGGTGGCGGCAGTGCAGTGGGCGCAAGTGTCACCGGCCTCGCGCGAGATGCTGCTGGCCTACACCGACGGCGTCAACGCGGTGATCAACAACTTGAAGGCGCGGCCGCCCGAGTTTGTGATCCTGGGCCTGCAGCCCGAGCCCTGGACGCCTGAGGACAGCCTGGCCTGGGCCATCATGATGGCCTGGGACCTGGGCGCCAACTGGCAGACCGAGCTGATCCGCCTGCGCCTGGCGCTCAAACTGCCCAAGGAGCGCATCGACCAGCTGCTGCCGCCCTACCCGGGTGAGCCGGTGCCGGCCAGCATGGACTACGTGGCCTTCTACCGCAGCCTCAAGCTGGATGGGCAGCAGGCCCTGGCCGAGCCCGCGCTGCTGCGCCTGATGGCGGCGGCGCCCGAGAGCGAGGTCGAGGGCGTGGGCAGCAACAGCTGGGTGCTGGCGGGCAGCCGGACCAGCACCGGCAAGCCGTTGCTGGCGAGCGACCCGCACTTGAAGTTGTCCAGCCCGGCGCTGTGGTACTTCGCCCGCATCTCAGCACCCGGCTACCAGGCGGCCGGCGCCACCTTGCCCGGCCTGCCCGGGGTGGTGATGGGCCAGAACCAGCACATCGCCTGGGGCCTGACCAACACCGGCCCCGATGTGCAGGACACCTACCTGGAGCGCATCAAGCCCGAGGACGCCGGCCAGTACCAGACGCCCGACGGCTGGGCCGCCTTCGAGACCCGGCAGGAGGTGATCAAGGTGCGCGGCGGCGCGGACGTGGCGATCACCGTGCGCAACAGCCGCCATGGCCCGGTGATCAGCGATGTGGCGTCGGCCGGGGTGGCTGACGAGGCCCTGGGCCCGAAGGCCAAGCCCGCGAATGTTCCAAGCTACGCCATCGCGCTGCGCTGGACCGGCCTGGACATCGACAGCGACATCATGGCCACCACGCTGGCGATGAATACCGCTGGGTCGGTGGACGAGTTCATCAAGGCCAGCGCCAGCTGGGTAGCGCCGCAGCAGAACATGGCAGTGGCCGACGATGCCGGCCATATCGCGCTGGTCTCGCCCGGCCGGGTGCCGCTGCGAAAACCTGAGAACGACTTGTCGGGCCTGGCCCCGGCGCCGGGTTGGGATGCGCGTTATGACTGGGCCGGCTACCTGCCGGTGGACGTGCTGCCCCAGCAGCGAGACCCGGTGCGCGGCTTCATCGCCAATGCCAACCAGAAGATCACCCCGCCGGGCTATGAGCCCTTCATCAGCCACCAGTGGGCGATGCCCTACCGCCACCAGCGCATCGAGCAGATGATCGAGGCCGCACCCCGGCACGGCCTGGCCGACCTGCGGCGCATGCAGGGTGATGTCAAGTCACTGGCGGTGCAGCGCCTGCTGCCGCGCCTGCTGCAGGCGCAGTCCGAGCACCCGCTGGCGGCGGCGGCACAACAGCAACTGGCGGGCTTTGACGGCACGATGGCGTCCGACAAGGCCGCCCCGCTGATCTACTGGGCCTGGCACCGGGCCTTGTCGGAGCGGGTGCTGGCCGACGAACTGGGCGCGCCAATCTACGACCGGCTGCTGGGCCAGCGCGGCTACTTTGATGCGCTGGAGGGGGTGCTGGCCCGCGATGACGCCTGGTGGTGCGACGACAAGACCACTGCCGCTGTCGAGACCTGCCAGGGCCAGATCGATGCTGCCTTCACCGCCGCGCTGGTCGAGCTGCAGGCTTTGCAGGGCGCCGACGTGGCGGCCTGGCAATGGGGCAGGGCCCACCAGGCCCGCTCAGAGCACCGGCCGTTCTCGCGCGTCAAGCTGCTGGCGCGCTGGTTTGAGCAACGCCAGACCGTGGGTGGCGACAGCTACACCGTCAACGTCGGCCGGGTCAGCCTGAAGGCCGATGCCAGCACCGGCGAGTTCTACCTAGACGAGCATGGCCCCAGCCTGCGCGGCCTGTATGACCTGGGTGACCGCAGCCAGTCGCGGGTGATGCACAGCACCGGGCAGAGTGGCATCCCGTGGTCGCCGCACTTCCGCAGTTTTTCGGCGCCCTGGGCCCGGGTGGACGGCGTGCCGCTGTGGCCGGCGCCGGGCGGTCCGGTCAAGGCGCTGGTGATCGTGCCGGCGCGCTAGGCGGGCGGCCGGGCGGGCTTGCGCTGGCCCTGGCCGCTCGCCGCTCAGACCGTGCCGTAGACCTGCTTGCGCTGTGCGGTGTAGGCCCACCACGGCGCCGGGGCGGCGCCGCGCATGAAGTCGGTGACGGCCATGAAGGTGTCCAGCACACAAGGGTCTTGCCGTTTGCCGCTGTGCGCGCACAGGGCCTGGTAGAGCGCAAAAGCATCCCGGTGGGCCAGCTCTTGCGGGTGCAGGATGCCCAGGGCACGCAGGTCACCGGCCATCGCCGGGCCGACATTGGGCAGTTGCTCCAGGCGCTGGCAGTCGGCGGCGCAGGCCGCCTTGGGCGCCTTGACAGCCACGCCGGTGGGGTGAGCGGTGGGCGCGCCCATGCTCACATCAGCGCTGTGTTGCGGATCAGGCCGACGGCGATGCCTTCAAGCTCAAAGCGGTCACCATCGCCCACCACGATGGGCTGGAAGTCGGGGTTCTCGGGCAGCAGGGTGATGCCGCCCTGGCCACCCGGGTTGCGCTGCAGGCGCTTGACGGTGACCTCGTCGCCCAGCCGGGCCACCACGATCTGGCCGTTGCGGGCCTCGCTGGTCTTGTGCACGGCCAGCAGGTCGCCGTCGAGGATGCCGGCGTCGCGCATGCTCATGCCGCGCACCCGCAGCAGGTAGTCCGGTTTGCCCGTGAACAGCGACGCGCCCACCACATAGCTCTGGTCAATGTGCTCTTGCGCCAGGATCGGGCTGCCGGCGGCCACCCGGCCCACCAGCGGCAGGGTGAGCTGCATCAGGCCCGGCAGCGGCAGCGAGAATTGGTGGCCGGCAGGCCGGCCGCCGGACGGTTGGTGGGCCAGCGCCCGGGCCTGGTTGAGCGCGCGCAGGGTGTCGGCCGTCAAGCGGATGCCGCGCGAGGTGCCGCCCACCAGCTCCAGCACGCCCTTGCGGGCCAGCGCCTGCAGGTGCTCCTCGGCGGCGTTGGCGGATTTGAAACCCAGCTCGGTGGCGATCTCGGCCCGAGTGGGCGGGGCCCCGGTGCGCTCGATGGCGTGGTGCACCAGGTCGAGAATCTGTTGTTGGCGGGCGGTGAGCTTGGGCGCGGCGGCTGGCGAGTTGTCCATGGGGCATCCTGACGGCGAGTGGGACAAGGGCTGGACGGGCGTGCATCCCAGCGGCTGCCGGGCTGACGTTTTATCCAGTGGCTGTATTTTTATCCAGACAGGGCATCTATGCCAAGCACGAATTTGCCGGACACGAATTTGCCAGACATGAATTTGCCAAGCACCCTGGTGATCCTGGGCACCGGCGGCACCATCGCCGGCACCGCCGCCGATGCTGGCGACAACGTGGGCTACACCGCCGCGCAGCGGTCGGTGGCCGATTTGCTGGCCGGCGTGGCGGGACTGCCCGGCCTGGCCGGCCTGCAAATCGAGGCCGAGCAGGTGGCCCAGCTCGACAGCAAGGACTTCGGAGTCACCACCTGGCAGGCGCTGGCGCAGCGGGTGGCGGCCCACCTGGCGCGGCCCGAGGTGGCCGGCCTGGTGATCACCCATGGCACCGACACGCTGGAAGAAACCGCCTGGCTGCTGCAGCGGGTGCTGGCGCCAGCCAAACCGGTGGTGTTGCTGGCGGCGATGCGCCCGGCCACCGCCGTGATGGCCGACGGCCCGCAGAACCTGCTGGATGCGCTGGCGGTGGCGCGCAGCCCGGGCGCCCGGGGCGTGGTGGCAGTGCTGGCCGGCCGGGTGCATGCGGCGGGCCGGGTGCGCAAGCTGCACACCTACCGGCTGGATGCCTTTGATTCGGGCGACGCCGGGCCGCTGGGCGTGGTGGAGGAGGGCGTGTTGCGCCGCTTTCAGGATTGGCCAGACAGCGGCGCAGCGCTGGGCCTGGCCACGCTGGCGCCGCCGGCTGCTGATTGGCCCTGGGTGGAAATCGTGCACAGCCATGCCGGCGCCGGGCCACGGGCGATCTCGGCGCTGCTGGCGGCTGGGGTGCAAGGCCTGGTGCTGGCCGCCACCGGCAACGGCACGCTGCACCAGGCCCTGCAGCCGGCGCTGGACCAGGCCAAGGCGGCCGGCGTGCCGGTGTGGCGTTGCACGCGGTGCGCGGCAGGCGTGCTGGTGGGGGCCGATGCCGGGCCGGCGGCGGCGATGTCGCCCTGGCAGGCCCGGGTGGAGCTGGTGCTCAGCCTGCTGGCCGGGCCGGTCGCTGTTTGACCACCCGGCCTCAGTGCAGCAAGGCTCAGACCACCGTCAGCGTCACGTCGACGTTGCCGCGGGTGGCGTTGGAATACGGGCAAACCTTGTGCGCGGCGGCCACCAGGGCCTCGGCGGCGGCGCGCTCAAAGCCGGGCAGCGTGATGCGCATGGCCACCTGGACGTTGAAGCCGCCGGGGATCGGGCCGATGCCGACGTCGGACGTGATCGACACATCGTCGGGCACCTTGATCTTCATGCCGGCGCCCACCGCCTTCATGGCGCCGATGAAGCAGGCCGCGTAGCCGGCGGCAAACATCTGCTCGGGGTTGGTGCCGGCGCCGCCCGCACCGCCCAGCTCGCGCGGGGTGGACAAATCGAGATTGAGGGCGCCATCTGACGATTGCGCGGTGCCGGTGCGGCCGCCGGTGGCGGTGGCGGTGGCGGTGTAGACGACTTTATCGAGTGCCATGGTGTGAGTCCTTGAAACAGTGGTTGCAGGGGAAAAAGCCCGCCAGTGCGGGCCGGGGATGCCGCAGCGCTCAGGCAGCGGCTGGGGACAGTGAGGCGCTGAGCTGCTGGCGCAGCGCGGTGAGTTGGGCGGTCAGTTGGCCGATCTGTTGCAGGTCACAGGCGGTGGCGCAGGCCACCGCCTGGGGCACCACCAGCGCCTGGGCCTTGAGCCTGCGGCCGGCCGGGCTGAGCCGCAGCAGCAGCCGGCGCTCATCGGTCGCATCGCGCTGGCGTTGCAGCAGGCCCAAGGCCTGCAGGCGCTTGAGCAGCGGGGTGAGGGTGCCCGAGTCCAGCGTCAGGCGCTGGCCCAGCGTGGACACGCTCAGGCCGTCGCCCTGCCACAGCACCAGCATCACCAGGTATTGCGGGTAGGTCAGGCCCAGCGGCGCCAGCAGCGGCTTGTAGACCTTGGTCATTGCCAAAGACGCGGCGTACAGCGCAAAGCAGAGTTGATGGTCCAGTGCCAGCCAATCCTGCGGCGCCGCAGCGGCCTGGCCGGCGACGGCTGGTGACAGCGTGGAGGGCCTGGGGTGGCGGGGCATGGACGCAATGTAGTGCGCAATTGAATTGCACACAAGTTAAATGGTATTGGCATTTGGAGAGGCAAAGGCGCACATGGTGTGCAATAGGGGGGGCGCGCCATCCAGCCGGCTGCGCCACGGCCCCCCGGCGACCCAGCCGCCCGCACCCGGGATGCCGCCCCCACCGGCCGCTGTACCGAGACCTGCCTTGACCCGTGTCCTGATCGCCGGCTACCAGCACGAGACCAACACCTTCGCCCCCAGCCTGGCGGATTGGGCGGCCTTCACGCGGGGTGACTCGTTCCCGGCCTTTGTGCAGGGCGACCGGATGTTGACCAGCCTGGCGGGCATCAACCTGCCGGTGGGCGGCTTCATAGCCGCCGCGCGCGGCCGGGGCTGGACGCTGATCCCGTCCTGCTGGGCCGGCGCCATCCCGTCCAGCTTTGTCTCCCGCGATGCCTTCGAGCGCCTGGCCGGTGTGATCTGCGCCGACGTGGCAGCGGCTATCGCGCCGGGCCAGCCCGGCCTGGACGCGATCTACCTCGACCTGCACGGCGCGGCGGTGGCCGAGCATGTGGCCGACAGCGAGGGCGAACTGCTGGCCCGGCTGCGCGCGCTGGTGGGCCCCGGCCTGCCCATCGTTGCCAGCCTGGACCTGCATGCCAATGTCACCCACCGCATGCTGCGCGAGGCCGACGCACTGGTGGCCTACCGCACTTACCCGCATGTCGACATGGCCGAGACCGGCGAGCGTGCCGCCGACCTGCTGGCGCGCCGGCTGCGCGCCGGCCAGCGCCTGCCGCTGCATGCGCGGCGCCTGCCCTTCCTGATCCCGATCAATGCCCAGAGCACCTGGCTGTGCCCGGCGCGCGAGCGCTTTGAGGAGCTGTCAGCCCTGAGCAACGAGCACGCCACGGTGTTGAGCTTTTGCATGGGCTTCCCGGCGGCCGACTTTGACGAATGCGCGCCGATGGTCTGGGGCCATGGCGAGGACGACGGGGCCTGCCAGCGGGCAGTGGCGCGGCTCTACCAGCGGGTGGCCGAGCCGGCGCAGTGGCGGCTGGAGATCCTGGCCGCCCAGACGGCGGTGGCGCTGGCGCTGCGGCTGGCCGAGCATGCCGCGCGCCCGGTGCTGATCGCCGACACCCAGGACAACCCGGGTGCCGGTGGCGACAGCAACACCACCGGCTTGCTGCACGCGCTGCTGGCCCAGGGCGCCGGCCGGCGCTATCCCGGCCAGGTGGCCTTGGGCCTGATGTTCGATGCGGCGGCAGCCCGGGCCGCCCATGCGGCCGGGCTGGGCGCCGAGATCGACATCAGCCTGGGCAGGGCGGTGCCCACCTTCACCGGCCAGCCCAGCGACGCACCGGTGCGCGGGCGCTTCAAGGTGCGTGCGCTGAGCGACGGCGCCTGCACCCTGACCGGCCCGATGATGACCGGCCTGACGGTGCAACTGGGCGCCAGCGCCTGCCTGGAGATCGAGGGCATCCTGGTGGCGGTGGTCAGCGGCAAAAAGCAGTTGCTGGACCGCCAACTGCTGCGCACGGTGGGCATCCAGCCCGAGGCGATGCGGGTGATCGTGGTCAAGAGCAGCAACCACTTTCGGGCTGATTTTTCGCCCATCGCCAGCCAGATCCTGGTGGCCAAGGCGGCCGGGCCGATGGCCGCTGACCCGGCCGATCTGCCCTGGCAGCACCTGCCGACGGGGATGCGTCGCAGGCCCTGAGCCCGACACGCCTTGATCGCGCAGCCCGCCCAGGCTTGCGCAGCGGCCAGGCGGGCCGGATCAGCGCACCGGCACGCTGCCCGGTACAAACAGCGCTTCCATCTCGCGCCGGCTGCGGTAGGCCGAGCTGCTGGTGTCGATCTGCACATCGTCCCAGCACAGGCTCTGGCCCTGCCGCACCGGCCGCAGCAGCTTGACGCCATGCGCCAGCCCCAGCGGCAGGCCGCCCAGCGTGGCGGACGTGGCCGCCGGCAGCAGCTTGCCCCACACCGTGTAGCCGCCTTCGCCGTCCAGCAGCTCGCCCGCCACCAGATCGCGCTTGGCGGTGGCCACCACATCGGCGCCCCAGGCCGTGGGCACGCCGGTGGCCTCAGCGCGCAGCACCACGCTGGCCACCGACTGGCCCACCTCCAGGCCGATCAAATGCCAGCGCTTGTAGAGCGTGAAATAGCGGCCGCTCGGGTCGGTGTGGGCGTTGTATTCCTCAAAGCAGTTTTTGATGTAGTCGGTCTCGGCCTCGACCGTCACCCACACGCCCATGCGGATGTCGTAGGGGATCGGGCGGCCATCGGCCTGCAGCGACGAGATCACCTCGACCATGCCCTTGCGCTCCAGCATGCCGCCTTCACTGATCGGCCGGGTCACGAAGGGGATATCTTCGATGCTGGCCGGCGGGTAGAGCAGGCCATTGCTGGGCACGCTCAAGCCGGTGGCATTGGCCACCGCGGTGGATTCAATCGACGGCTTGCTGCCGTCGAGAAAGCTGTTGAACATCTTGGGGTTGAGCCCGCCGCGCACCGCCTGCTCGGGCGTCAGGCCGTAGTGGCCCCACACCGTGTCGGGCGTGCTCTGGGCAAAATGCGGCAGCCATTTGTGGCCGCGCCCGGCCGCCACCACCGGGAAGCCGCAGGTGCGGGCCCAGTCCACCAGGTCACAGATCAGCGCCGGCTGGTCGCCGAAGGCCAGCGAGTAGATGACACCCGCCTCGGCCGCCCGCCGCGCCAGCAAGGGGCCGCAAAAGGCATCGGCCTCGACCGTCACGTTGACCACATGTTTTTTCTGGGCAAAGGCCGCCAGGCAGTGGTCCACGGCGGCTGCAGGTGAGCCGGTGCACTCCACCACCACGTCGATACCCGGGTGGCGCACCAGGGCCTGCCAGTCGTCGCCCAGATGGGTGCTGCCGAGTTGCATCGCCTCATCGATCGACGCGGCGCGGCTGCGCGCATCAGCCCAGCCGACCCGGGCCAGGTTGGCGCGCGCCGCATCGGGCGACAGATCAGCAATCGCCACCAGGTGCACGCCCGGTGTGCGCGGCACCTGGGCCAGGTACATCGAGCCGAACTTGCCGGCACCGATCAGGCCGATGCGGATGGGGTTCTTGTCAGCAGCGCGCTGCTGCAGTTTGGCAAACAGGCTCATCTCAGGCCGCCTGCGTGACAGGCACGCTGATTGGGTCGAGCGAGGTGACCAGCGCACTCGCCGGCACGCCGTCACGCCAGGGCAGGTCCACAGCCGGCTGGCTGCGCAGGCAGTCATCGCCCAGCAGGCTGATCGGCGTGAAGTTGCGGTGAGCGATGTACTCGGGCCGCTTGTGGCGGCGGATGTGGTTGCTGGTGGCGCACAGGCTCAAGTACACCGACACCCGGTTCCAGGGCGACAGATTGCTGGCCGAGGCATGCACCAGGCAGGAGTGGAAGACGATCATCGAGCCAGCCGGCCCGGTGGGCGAGACGATGCCACCGTGCTTGCCGCCGGCCCGCGCCACCAGCTGGGCGATCAGCGCGTTGTCGACCGTCCACAGCGGGTAGCTGGTGGTGGTCAGGTCATGTTTGGCATCGATCACGCCGCGCTTGTGGCTGCCGGGGATGAACATCAGCGGGCCGTTGTAGGCGTTGACATCGTCCAGAAAGATGGCGATGTTCATGGCCCGCTCGGTGGGCATCTGGTCGTCATTGAGCCAGGTGCCGTAGTCCTGGTGCCACTGCCACACATCGCCCTCGAAGGCCAGCTTGCCGTTGATCTTGAACTGGTGCATGTAGACCGGCTCGTCCAGCAACTGCATCACCGGCCCGACCATCCGCGGGTGACGCGCCAGCCGGGCAAAGGGCGCGCTGTACAGGTGGGCCGCAAAGTTGGTGCGCACCGCATCTGACCCGCGCTCGCGCACGTTGTAGTCCTCGCGCCGGGCATACAGCGCCGGCACTTCGTCGGTCAGGGTCTTGACTTCATCGGCCGCAAACAGGCCGGGGAAGAAGAGGTAGCCGTCACGGTCGAATTGCGCGGCTTGGTCGGGGCTGAGGTGCATGGGGGGCTCCTGACGAGCTGATCAGAGGTTGAGCGTGCGCCAAATCGCTTCAGCGCTCGGGCATTGTGCCCACGGAGACTTCAGTGGCGCCAGATTCCCGGAGGTCATCGAGAATCAGTCCGCGTGGCGCAATACGGCTCATGCAGACCTTTGGGAGGAAGTAGCCAAGTGACTCGGAGACAGAAAACAAGTCCCGCAGAAGACTTGATGGCGCTGCTAGCGATGCTGCCCTGGTGGGCTGGCGTCCTGCTGGCGGTGCTGTTCTATCTGGTTTTGCACCGAGTGGCTGGCCAGCCGGTGGCCAACGGCATGCAAGCCGGGCAGGTGGGCGCTTTGGTGACGCAGACCTTGTGGAAGACGCTGGCGAGCTTGGGCCAGTACCTCCTGCCGGTACTCTGCCTGGCCGGAGCCGGCATCTCGGCCTGGAAACGCCGCGAGCGCAAGGCCCTGGTGTCCCATGTTGTGCAGAGCGCCGCAGCCGACGTTCTGGACGGGATGAGCTGGCAGCAATTTGAGAGGCTGGTCGGTGAAGCCTTTCGGCTGCAGGGCTATTCCGTGGTCGAGACCGGAGGGGGCGGCGCTGATGGCGGGGTTGACCTGATCCTGTCCAAGGGCAGTGAAAAGTTCTTGGTTCAGTGCAAACAATGGAAAGCGTTCAAGGTCGGCGTTGGCGTGGTCCGGGAGCTGTACGGTGTGATGGCGGCGAATGGTTCTGCAGGCGGCTTCGTCGTGACTTCAGGGCGCTTTACGGCAGAGGCATCAAGCTTCGCCAGCGGCAGGAATATCGCGCTCATTGATGGGCCGAAACTTCATGAGTTGATCCGGCAGGCTGGTCGCGCAGGCGCGTCGAGTCGTCCGCCGCACGGAGCGCCAATCCGACTTGCAAGCCAGAGCGATACGAAGTTTCCGGATCCCAGCTGCCCGATCTGTTCAAAGCCGATGGCACGGCGGGTTGCTCAGCGCGGCGTGAACGCTGGGGGACAGTTCTGGGGTTGTACTGAATATCCAGCCTGCAAGGGCACTCGCCCGACGCACTGAAGTTCCACAAGCCTTGCAACGTGATGGGGCTGTGTACCCGGCCTGGCCCGGCCTACTGCACCGAAGCAAGCATCCCCGCCATTGACTTTCACCAGCCCGACGACGCGTCCGAAATCGCCGCCTGGCGCAAGCACCCGAACCTGCACGGCCGGGTGGAACAGCTCTACCGCTCGAAGGGCGGTGGCAAGGATTGCGTCAACTGCGTCAACCTCAAGCTGGAGCCCGAGGACATCGATGCCCTGGAGGCAGACGTGCTCGCCGAGACACTCCCCGCGACGACCGGCTTCTTCGAAGCGGCGCGGCTCGGCGGGTCAGCCGTCCCAGCCAGCAGACAAGGCCTCCTCGTGGTCCTGTCCGCCGTAGAACACGCCGATGACGGAGACTGTCTGCGCATCTTCGTCCACGGCGTAGCGTGCGTGGGCCCGCTGCCCCAGGCCCGCCCTCAAGTCACCGGCGCCGGATTGAACAGCACCAGCGCGTTGTGCAGCTTCCAGTGCTCGGCCCAGGTCTTCTTGCGGCCACTGGCCACGGCCAGCATCAGGTGGAACAACTGCCAGCCGATGCCTTCGATGCTGGCCGTGCCGTCGGCAATCTCGCCGGCGTTGATGTCCATCAGGTCGTGCCAGCGCCGTGCCAGGTCACTGCGGGTGGCCACCTTGATCACCGGCACGGCTGCCAGGCCGTAAGGTGTGCCGCGCCCGGTGGTGAAGACATGCAGGTTCATGCCGGCCGCCAGTTGCAGCGTGCCGCAGATGAAATCGCTGGCCGGCGTGGCGGCATAGGTCAGGCCCTTGACTTTGAGCTTCTCGCCCGGGGCCAGCACGTTGCTGATCGCTGACGAGCCCGATTTGATGATCGACCCCATCGCCTTCTCGACGATGTTGGACAGCCCACCCTGCTTGTTGCCCGGCGTGGTGTTGGCGCTGCGGTCCACCTTGCCGCGCTGCAGATAGGCGTCGTACCAGGCCATCTCGCGGATCATGGCCTGGGCGACTTCGGGCGTGGTGGCGCGTGAGGTGAGCTGGTCGATGCCGTCGCGCACTTCGGTGGTCTCGGAAAACATCACGCTGGCACCGGCGCGCACCAGCAGGTCAGTACAAAAGCCCACCGCCGGGTTGGCCGTGACACCCGAAAACGCATCGCTGCCGCCGCACTGCACGCCCACCACCAGTTCGCTGGCGGGGACGGTTTCGCGCTGGCGGCTGTTCAGGCGTTGCAAATGTATTTCAGCCTGCTGCATGATGGACTCGACCATGGACATGAAGCCCACATGGACATCATCCTGCAAACAAGTGACGTCCAACTTGTTGCGCTCATCTATCAGCGGAATGCTTCCCGGCGGTAACAGCCGCTCGGGCTGCAGCTTTTCACAACCCAGACTGACCACCATCACCTCACCGCCAAAGTTGGGGTTCAGGCTGATGTTGCGTAGCGTGCGGATGGGTATCTCGGCACCCGGTGCGTCAATAGCCACGCCGCAGCCGTAGGCGTGGTCCAAGGCCACCACATCGTCCACATTTTTAAACTTTGGCATCAGTTCGGCTTTGATGCGCTGCACGGCAAAGTCTGTCACGCCTGCCACACACTGCACGGTTTGAGTGATAGCCAAAATATTGCGTGTGCCAACCGAACCATCGGCGTTGCGAAAGCCCTCAAAGGTGTAGCCCTCCAGCGGCGTCAACGCCGGCGGCCTAACGGTCGCTATCGGCAAGTTGCTCAAGCCCAAAGCATCAGGCATGGCCAGCAGGCGCTCATGCACCCAACTGCCTGCGGGGATGTCTTTGAGCGCATGGCCGATGGCGATGCCGTAGCGAATCACCGCCGCGCCAGCGGCAATGTCCGTCAAAGCCACCTTGTGGCCTTGCGGTACCTTGTCGAGCAGCAGCAAACCCGATAGCAATGCTGTGCCTGCTGGCAGTCCGCCGTCATTGGCCACGATCGCGACGTTGTCGCTGGCATGCATGCGAATGGTGTGCGGCTGATGAAGAGTTTGCGTCATTCTGAATCCTGTCATGGTAACGCTACCATTTGAGTTACGATTATAGGATGCCGACCCACGACAAAGACAAGATTAAAAAAAACAGACGCAGCAGTGGTGCCATTACACTGGTTGACGTGGCCAGGCTGGCGGGCGTGGCACCCATCACGGCCTCGCGTGCTGTCAATACACCGAACCTTGTGTCGGCGAAAGTCCTGAAAAAAGTGCAAGACGCCGTGCAGCGCACGGGCTATGTGCCCAACCGCGTTGCGGGCGGGCTGGCGTCATCACGCAGCCGCCTGATTGCGGCGATTGTGCCCAGCATGGTGGTGTCGGTTTTCGTCGAGATGATCGAGACCCTGAACAACACGCTGTTTGAGCGGGGCTATCAGTTGATGTTGGGTCAAAGTGGGTATTCGGCTGAGCGCGAAGATGCACTGGTCGAGTCCATCATTGGGCGCAGGCCGGACGGTATTTTCCTGACCGGCATCATGCAGTCTGCAAAATCGCGGGCGCGCTTGCTGGCCTCCGGTATTCCCGTGGTTGAAACCTGGGACTTGACGCCCACACCCATTGACATGCTGATAGGTTTTTCTCATGCCAACATAGGGCGGGAAGTCGCTGATTTCTTAGTAAAAAAAGGGCGCAAAAAGTTTGCAATGATTCAAACAGGAGATGAACGCGCAAAACGCCGGGCGACGACATTTTCTGCAGCCATAAGTCGGCATGGTCTGGCTGAGGTATTGATAGACAACGTGGGGGATGCACGATCCTTGAAAAGTGGGCGGGATTCACTCAAAAGAATACTACTCTCAGCACCGGATGTTGACGCCATTTTTTGCAGCTCTGACCTGCTGGCCATGGGCGTGGTGACAGAGGCTATTGCGCAGGGTATTGCAATCCCACGGCGCTTGTCTGTGGTCGGGTTTGGCGATGTTCCTTATCTCGCCAACATGATCCCCGCTTTGACGACGGTGAAAATCAATGGCCAAGATATTGGCCAGAAAGCCGCTGCTTATTTAGTAGATCGAGCC
Organism: Betaproteobacteria bacterium; assembly: GCA_031366465.1. Classification (GTDB taxonomy): domain Bacteria; phylum Pseudomonadota; class Gammaproteobacteria; order Burkholderiales; family Burkholderiaceae_C; genus Pseudaquabacterium. Next base: position 35,110 of record JANLZT010000135.1, read on the forward strand.
GAAGGGCGTCCCGTCAGCGAGCCTATTGTTGATATGGGGTTCACGATTTGTGAGCGCGATAGCACTTAAGCAGATGGCTTGTGACAACACGTATAAATCCCTAGTAAGTAATTCTTGACGATTTGGCTTGGTAGCGCTACCATTTCATCTGCATACCAGCATCGGCATATGTTTTTTGTGCAGGATCATTAAATCCACCGTTTGGCGATGAAGTCGGTCTTATTTTCAGTTCCACGCCACCTGGCGCATCAACCATGAGACCATCAAAATGAAAACTACCTTGATTGCAATGACACTTACTGTGCTCGTTGGCGGACTGTCGGTTCAAGCTACTTCTCACGCGCAAGTGTGGCCGCAGAAACCCGTTACTTTGGTTGTGCCGTTTCCAGCGGGAGGGTCTACCGACACCGTAGCGCGCGCAATCGGACCAAAAATGGCGATCAGACTGAACCAGGCGTTTGTCATAGACAACAGAGCTGGCGCTACAGGAACTATTGGCACTGCGTTTGTCAAACGTGCGCAGCCAGACGGCTATACCCTGCTGGTGACTTCGCTCGGTCCACTAACCATCGTCCCGCATCTGGTAAAACAACTGCCCTATGACGCGAGAACAGATTTTGAGCATGTCACAGTGGCCGTGCAAGCGCCCAACCTCCTGGTTGTACCGGCTGCATCTGGCATCAAGAGCCTACAGGAAATGCTTGCTGAACTGAAGAATAAGCCTGGCGCATTGGCATTCGGTTCAGCCGGTAATGGTTCGTCGCCGCACCTCACCGCTGAGCTGTTCTGGAAAGTCACAGGCACAAAGGGGTTGCATGTCCCCTACAAGGGCGGGGCACTCGCGATGAACGATTTGCTGGCAGGTACCCTGGCAGCCTCATTTCCAAACATCAACGAAGTCATCAAGCTGGTGCAGGCGGGTCGCCTTCGCGCGCTGGCAATTACTTCCAAGACCAGGTCACCCTTGTTGCCTGATGTACCCACCTTATCCGAGCTGGGTATTCAAGGTGCGGATGTCTATTCTTGGCAAGCCGTTGTCGCGCCCAAGGGACTGCCTTCAGATATCAAGCGCACCATGCACGCAGCAATTGTTGCGGCTCTCAATGAACCTGATGTCAAAGCCAGGTTCGTCGAACAGGGCTTTGAAATAGTCGCCAGTACACCAGCAGAATTTCAGCGCTATCACTTTGAGGAATTTGCCCGGTGGCAGCGGCTGATCGAAAGCTCCAAAATCACCATTGACTGAGCGCAACTTGCTGCCTGAAGAACAAGGTGGCCGTTGCAAGGGCAACATCGCAATAGGTCAGTTAAACGCGGGCAATGCCGGAGTGCCGGCGGAGCTGCTGGTTGACATCGCACCTGTGAGGCAGGCGGTTGCGTACACAAAACTCGGATCACAGTAGTTGAACGGACCGCTGAACTGCAAACTTGAATGATTCAAATCCAATGACGACTATCGACACACCCCGCATCACACGCCTGCAGGTTATCCCCGTTGCAGGACGCGACAGCATGCTGCTCAATTTGAGCGGCGCGCATGGCCCGTATTTCACCCGCAATCTCTTGATACTTACCGACAACGCGGGACGCACCGGTGTGGGCGAGGTGCCAGGAGGCGAAAAAATCCGCCATACACTCGAAGATGCAGGCCCGCTGGTAACAGGCCAACCCATCGGCCAGTATCTGGGCATTTTGCAAAGCATGCAGCAGCAGTTTGCAGAACGTGACTCTGGCGGGCGCGGCCTGCAAACATTTGATTTGCGCACCACCATTCATGCCGTGACAGCGGTTGAATCTGCCCTGCTCGACCTGCTGGGCCAGCACCTCGGCGTGCCCGTGGCGGCCTTGCTGGGCGAAGGCCAGCAGCGCGATGCTGTGGAGATGCTGGGCTATCTGTTTTACGTCGGTGACCGCCGCAAAA
>JANLZT010000140.1:0-5422 GCA_031366465.1 Betaproteobacteria bacterium
GCGGGGCCGGGCGGTGACCACCAGCCTGCCGGGCTTGCCGGCGGGTATTGCCGACGGGGTGGACGACGAGGGCACGCTGTGGCTGCGCGTTGATGGCCAGCGGGTGGCGGTGGGCAGCGGCGAGGTCAGCCTGCGGCTGGCGGATGCCGAGGCCAGCCTGCGGCTGGCGGATGCCGAGGCCAGCCTGCGGCTGGCCAGTGCGCCCGCCGCGCCGCCCGAGGGCGGGGCGCCTGGGTGCTGAGAGCGGCCGCCGTGCTGCTGCTGCTGGCCAATCTGGTGTTGCTGGCGATGCAGGGCGGCTGGCTGGCGGCCTGGATTGGCCGGCCGGCGGCCGATGCCCAGCGCGAACCCGCCCGCCTGGCGCGGCAGATCAACCCGGCCGGCCTGACGCTGCTGCCCGCGCCCGCTGCCGGCGCTGCCAGCGCTGCCATTGCCGACAGGGTGGCGGCTGGGGTGGGGCCTGGGCTGGGGGCAGACGGGGCATCGTCGCCGACAGCAGCCGCGATGCCAGCCGCATCGGCCGGCACCGCCGCGTCACGCTGACGCCGCCGCTCAGGCCGCCGGCCGGCGGCGCCGCAGCGCCCACACCGCCGCGCCCAGGCCCAGCAGCCACTGGCCGCCCAGCGCGCCACCGCCCGATGCGGCGGGCGCGGGCGGCACCACCACCGGCGGGGCCACCACCGTGAGGGTCTGGCTGCTGCTGCGGCTGACACCGGCGCTGTCGGTGACCGTCAGGCTCACCACCACCGTGCCCACCTCCGTGGTCAGCAGCGTGATGCTGCGGGCGTCGGCGGCGTCGGTCGGGCCCGACAGGCTGGCCAGGCCGGCGCCGACTGTGAGCACCCAGCGGTAGCGCACCAGCGTGCGCCCGTTGGGGGGCGCCGCAGCACTGCCGTCCAGCGTGACGCTGGCACCCACCGTCGGCGACAGGTTGGACGCACTGAACGCCGACGTGGGCGCCAGGTTGGCCGCCACCTGGGCCAGCGCCGCGCCGGCGTCCAGCATGCCGGCGCCGCAGGTGCTGGTGGTGCAGTAGCACTCCAAGACGTCAACTGTTCCGGGGACCGGACAGTTCGCTGCAGTCGTTGTACCGGCACCGGTCATCGGAAAGATCACAGCGGTACTTTTGAGCCCCTCACTGATCTGCGCGGGTGTCAGCTTCGGATCGAGCGAGAGCATCAGTGCCACGGTACCCGCGACGATTGGCGCGGCAAAACTTGTTCCCAAAGATTCCCGAAAACTGTCGCTGTAGGTATTGCTGCCTGGCCCGGTTGTGCCGGTATTTGTTGTCGTAACAATCGGGTAGAGGCATGGCGACCCGCGCGCCGTATTCACGCAATTTCCACCCGGCGCCGCAATAGTTACTTCCGGCCCGAAACTTGAGAAACCAACCTTGGTTCCTGCATGCCTGATCGCAGCCACCGCAATCACGCCGGGACAATTCGCAGGAACGCCGACCGGCTGCCTGGAAATTATACTGACGCCATTCGCGTCTACGTCATAATTGCCAGCAGCCACCACCACTACGACGCCGGCAGCGGTTATTTCGGCAATTGCGTCTCGGTAAGCCCGATTTTTTCCCGCCGCGCTGCAATCACCCGAGCCGCCCAGGCTAAGGTTCAAAACCTGGGCCGGATGTGGATTGCGTATGGGCACCTCCAACAGCCCTGCCGCCCATTTCATACCTGCAATGATGTCGTCGTCAAAACCGCCACATTTGCCCAATACCCGTACCGGCGATACCATCACGTTGCGCCCGACGCTGGCAATGCCAATACCATTGTCAGTAGCCGCGCCAATGAGACCAGCAACCTGTGTGCCGTGCCAGTCGCTGTTGCCGGCGCCGCATGAATCTGTACTTACCGACCAATCACCCGGATCACTGGCATCCGGGTCGACTCCACCCCCGTCATTGGAAGTACTTATTCGGCTTACAAAATCGTAGCCATCGTAGAGTTTCTTCGACCCGTTTGCAGCAAGGAAGTCTGGGTGATTAAATAGGACACCGGTGTCAAGCACCGCCACGGTTATATTTGAAGAGCCGAGGGTGAAATTCCATGCAGCCGGCGCATTGATTGCGGAGACTACCACTGAGTCGGGGGCGCGGAGATACCATTGACCAACAATCGGCGTAGTATCAATCTGGCCACCCAAAAATAACGGATCGTTCGGGATGATGCCTGCAATCGTGCGTCGTTGAACCGGGACAGCCCATTCGACATCCGGGTGCGACGAGATTAAGGCTGCGAGTTGGCTTGCGGACCAACCCCTTGCACGCACGCTTTGAACTCGATTGCCAAGTACATGGCCGTCCGTCATCGCCAGGGAAACATAGCGCCCCAGCGCCGCAGCATGGCGCGGACGGCCAGGGTTCAATCGAGCCAGCGTGCTGTTGGCACGATATTTGACGATGACACGCGCGTAGCCATCGTCATCCAAAGACGACTCTGGGGATGCCTTTCTGGGCGGTGGCCCCCGCTCACTGACCGCCGCCCCGGGCCAGGCGCCCAACGCGAACATCAACAGCGCAGCCAGCAAGACCGGCAGCCGGCCCAGCCTTCGGATCGATCGATCAAGAACCATCGCGCGCATGCTCACTGGCCGACGTGCCGGGGCGCGGCGGCACCCCCAAAGCACATGGCCGGGATGCTATCCCGGCCATGTCAAGAAAGATTGCCGGCCGACAGGCGCCTAAGCCGCAGCGCCCGGCGTGGCGCGCATCACATGATCACGCGATCACCCGCACCATCTCCAGCACCTTGTTGGAGTAGCCCCATTCGTTGTCGTACCAGGCCACCACCTTGACGAAGGTCTTGTCCAGCGCGATGCCGGCGTCGGCATCAAAGACGCTGGTCATCGGCTCGCCGCGGAAATCGGTGGAGACCACCTTGTCCTCGGTATAGCCCAGCACGCCCTTCATGGCGCCCTGGCTTTGCGACTTCATCTCGGCGCAGATCTCGGCATAGCTGGCCTCTTTTTCCAGCTCCACCGTCAAGTCCACCACCGACACATCGCTGGTGGGCACCCGGAAGGACATGCCGGTCAGCTTCTTGTTGAGTGACGGGATCACCACCCCCACCGCCTTGGCCGCGCCGGTGCTGCTGGGGATGATGTTCTCCAGGATGCCGCGGCCACCGCGCCAGTCCTTGTTGCTGGGGCCGTCCACGGTCTTCTGCGTGGCGGTGGTGGCGTGCACGGTGGTCATCAGGCCGCGCTTGATGCCCCATTTGTCGTGCAGCACCTTGGCCACCGGGGCCAGGCAGTTGGTGGTGCAACTGGCATTGCTGATGATGGCCTGGCCGGCATAGGTCTTGTCATTGACGCCGTAGACAAACATCGGCGTGTCGTCCTTGCTGGGCGCCGTCAAGATGACCTTCCTGGCGCCTGCAGCCAGGTGGGGCTGGGCCGACTCCTGGTTCAGGAACAGGCCGGTGGCCTCGACCACGACGTCGGCCCCGACATCGCCCCAGGCCAGCTCGGCCGGGTTCTTGTGCGCCGTCAGGCGGATGCGTTTGCCGTTGACGACCAGGGTGTTGCCGTCCACCGCCACCTCGCCCCTGAAGCGGCCGTGCACGCTGTCGTACTGCAGCATGTAAGCCAGGTAGTCCGGCTCCAGCAGGTCATTGATGCCGACGATGTCGATGTCATCGGCAAAGTTTTGAACCGCTGCACGGAACACCATGCGCCCGATGCGGCCGAAGCCGTTGATGCCGATCTTGATGGTCATGGGAGTCACTCCTGAGGGTTGAGGTTGATTTTCATGCAGGGCACGGTGATCAGGGCGGTGTCGGCAAAGACCGAGTCGAGGGCGGTTTCCGCCACCTTGAGTTCGATCTGGGCCAGCCAGTCCAGCAAGGGCCGGCGCGCCGGCTCGGGGCTGCCGACCTCGCCCACCCAGTTGGCCTGCAACGGGCGCAGGTATTGCAGCTGGACGTCAAACGGACAGGCCATCCGGGTGGTGTCGAAATCCAGCCGCTGTCGGGCAATGCCGCTCACCATCGGCAGCAGGGTCGGCAGGGTCAGGCCGGGTTTGAAGCCATAGGCCTCGCCCTCGATCCGGTAGACGAAGGTGAGGGTGGTGGTGAGCGGGCGCCCCTGGTAGCAGGGCAGGCGGTAGCCGGCAGCCCACTGCTCCAGCGGCGCGGCCAGCAAGCGCAGCCCCCGCCGCGAGTTCAAGCCGGCGCCGGCCTGCTCGCGGGTCAGGACCTCGGCCACCGGAGGCTGGTCGGCGGCCTCAAAACGCAGCCGCAGCAAGACCCGACCTTGGACGTTCAAACGCAGGGCGTCGTAGGGGTAGGCGGGGCCCTTCTCGCCGCTTTGGTGCACCAGGCAGGCCAATTGGACGCGCTGGGCGTCGGCGTCGGCATCCTGGGGCTTGCGCCAATGCACCTGCCGGTCATTCGGGCGAAAGACAAAGTCGAACACCAGCTCAACCGGCGCGGCGTTGGCCGCCAGGCAGGGCACCCGGTAAGCGCGCACAAAGCGCTCCACCGATTCGACAAAGCTGTCGATCGTCTCGGCATTGCCCTCCTTGGCCAGCACCGTCACCGCCGGCCGCAGGTTTGGGCCGGTGAAGCGCAAAGCCATCGTCACCCGTCCGGTTCGCCCTTCCTTGAAGGCGATCATCGGGTACTCGGGCTGCTCGCCCTTGGCGCCGCCGTGGCTGAGGCAAAGCTGCGCGGCCGACGGCTCCAGCACCGCCTGTTGTGCGGCGGCCGGCCCGCCCAGCAGGCAGGCGGCCAGCGCCAGCAGGCCACGCAGGCCGGCCATGTCAGCGCCCCAGCACCACACGCACCGTGTCGGCCAAGGCCTCGGCCGTCAGCCCAAAGTGCTTGAACAAGGCCGGTGCTGGTGCGCTCTCGCCATAGCTGTCGATGCCCAGCACCGCCGCGCAGCCGTACTTCCACCAGCCGCCGGTCACGCCGGCCTCGATGGCAATGCGCGGCAGCCTGGCCGGCAGCACGCTGGCCTGGTAGGCAGCGCTCTGGCGGTCAAACACCTGGGTGCAGGGCATCGACACCACCCGCACCGCGATCTTCAAGGCCGCCAGCGCGGCCTGGGCATGCAGGGCCAGTTGCAGTTCGCTGCCGGTGGCGATGATCAGCGCTTGCGGCGCCCTCTTGAGGCCGACCTCGCTGGGCTCGGCCAGCACATAGCCGCCCTTGGCAATCGCGTCCAGGCCCGACGCCCCCGGCGCCACCGCCGAGCTGGCCTTGGGCGCATAGGGCAGGTTCTGGCGGCTGAGCAAGAGCGCGCTGGGGCGGTGGCGGTTTTGCAGCGCGCAGGCCCAGGCCACTGCGGTCTCGGCGGTGTCGGCCGGGCGCCAGACATCCAGGCCGGGGATCAGGCGCAGGCAGGCGGCATGTTCCACGCTCTGGTGGGTGGGGCCGTCCTCGCCCAGGCCGATGGAATCGTGGGTGAA
>JANLZT010000141.1:0-2428 GCA_031366465.1 Betaproteobacteria bacterium
GGTTCTTGATCGATCGATCCGATGGCTGGGCCGGCTGCCGGCGGTGCTGGCTGCCCTGTTGATGCTGGCCTTGGGCGCCTGGCCCGGGGCGGCGGCCAGCGAGCGGGGGCCCCGGCGGGCGGTGCTGGCAGCAGCGCCGGCAGCCCTTGAAGACCCCAACCTGGCCCGCGTGATTGTCAAGGTCCGCAGTGGTGGTGCGCTGGCGCGCGCGGCGGATGCCAGCGGGCGGGCCCAGCACGCGGCCCGGCTGGGCGCCCGTCTGGCGCTGCCGCTGGTCGATGGCCGGCCCTTGGGCACCCACACCCAGGGCCTGCGCGGCCGCGGCCTGTCGTCACGCCAACTGGTGGCCCGGCTGATGGCCCAGCCCGATGTGGAATGGGCGGTGGTCGATGAGCGGCGCAGCATCAGCGCGGTGCCCAATGACCCCTACTACGGCCCCAACCAGGCCAGCATCACGCCAGCGGTGGGCCAGTGGTATCTGCGCAAGCCCGAGGGCGCGGTGCTGTCGGCGATTGACGCCGAAGCGGCCTGGGACCTGAGCACCGGCTCGGCGTCGGTGACGGTGGCGGTGCTCGACACCGGCGTGCGCTTCGACCACCCCGACCTGGCGGGCAAGCTGTGGCCGGGCTATGACTTTGTGTCGCGCGACGCCAATGCCCGCGACGGCGACGGCCGTGACGCCGATCCGAGTGACCCGGGCGACTGGTCGGTGGCGTCCGACACCTGCGGCGCCAGTGACAGCAGTTGGCACGGCACCCAGGTGGCCGGCCTGATCGGCGCCAATACCGGCAACGGCATCGGCATGGCCAGCGTGGGTCGCAACGTGATGGTGTTGCCGGTGCGGGTGCTGGGCAAGTGCGGCGGTTTTGACTCCGACATCCAGGCCGCGATGCTGTGGGCCGCCGGCCTGAGCAGCGACCCCGTGGTCAACCCGCACCCGGCCCAGGTCATCAACCTCAGCCTGGGCAGCGCCGGCAATTGCACCGCGTCCTACCAGGCGTTGCTGGCCCAATTGGCGGCGGCGCGGGTGACGGTGGTGGTGGCCGCCGGCAATACCACCGGCCTGGCCGTCAACTCTCCCGCCAACTGCAGCGGTGTGATCGCGGTGGTTGGCTTGCGCCATGCCGGCACCAAGGTGGGTTACTCCAGCCTGGGGCCGCAGGTGGCGCTGGCCGCACCCGCCGGCAATTGCATCAATGAGACCGGGGTCTGCCTCTACCCGCTGTTGACCACCGACAACAGCGGTGCCACGACACCGGGCGCCAACATCTACAGCGACAGCTTCAAGGCCTCGCTGGGCACCAGTTTTGCATCACCGCTGGTGGCCGGCACGGTGGGCTTGATGTTGTCGCTCGATCCCACGCTGACCCCGGCCCAGGTCAAGAGCCTGCTGCAGGCCAGCAGCCGGCCCTTCCCGACCACCGGGGCGCAGACCGACGGGGCGGTGGCCTGCCACGCACCCACCAGCACCCAGCAGGTGGAGTGCTATTGCACGGCTGAGACCGCCTCCACGCCCGGCACCTGCGGCGCCGGCATGCTGGACGCCGGCGCGGCGCTGGCCCAGGTGGCGGCCAACCTGGCGCCCACGTCGGCGTTCAGTGCGTCCAACCTGTCGCCGACGGTGGGTGCCAGCGTCACGCTGGACGGCAGTGCCGCGGCGCCCCCCAACGGGCGCACGCTGGTGCGCTACCGCTGGGCGCTCACAGTCGGCGCCGGCCTGGCCAGCCTGTCAGGCGCTACCGACGCCGCCGACGCCCGCAGCGTCACGCTGGTGACCAGTGGCGTGGGCACGGTGGTGGTGAGCTTGACGGTGACCGACAGTGCCGGCGTCAGCCGCAGCAGCAGCCAGACCCTCACGGTGGTGGCCCCGCCGGTGGTGGCGCCGCCCGCGCCCGCCGCCTCGGGCGGCGGCGCGCTGGGCGGCCAGTGGCTGCTGGGCCTGGGCGCGGCGGGGGGGGCGCTGCGGCGCCGCCGCCGGCCGGCTCAAGCGGCAGCTTGAGCGGCGGCGTCAGCGTGACGCGGCAGCGCTGGCCGACGCGGCTGGCATCGCCGCCGCCGTCGCCGATGCCCCGGCTGAGCCCACCCCAGCCGCCGGCAGCAACGTCAGGCCGGCCGGGTTGATCTGCCGCGCCAGGCGGGCGGGTTCGCGTTGGGTATCGGCCGCCGGCCGGCCAATCCAGGCCGCCAGCCAGCCGCCCTGCATCGCCAGCAAACCCAAGTTGGCCAGCAGCAGCAGCACGGCGGCCGATCTCAGCACCCAGGCGCCCCGCCCTCGGGCGGCGCGGCGGCCAGCCGCAGGCTGACCTCGCCGCTGCCCACCGCCACCCGCTGGCCATCAACGCGCAGCCACAGCGTGCCCTCGTCGTCCACCCCGTCGGCAATACCCGCCGGCAAGCCCGGCAGGCTGGTGGTCACCGCCCGGCCCCGC
>JANLZT010000144.1:0-16682 GCA_031366465.1 Betaproteobacteria bacterium
AGCTCCACCCGGGTCTCGCTGCCGATGCGCTTGATCAGCTCACCACCGGCGCCGATGACCATGGCCTTGTGGGCATCGCGCTCGACCACGATGGTGGCGGCAATGCGGCGCAGGTTGCCTTCTTCTTCGTATTTGTCGATCACCACCGTGGCGCTGTAGGGCAGCTCATCGCCGGTCAGGCGAAACAGCTTCTCGCGGATCAGCTCGGCGGCCATGAACTTGTCGCTGCGGTCGGTGAGCGCGTCGGCCTCGTAGATCCAGGGCTGCAGGGGCAGGTAGGGCTCGACGATCTTGAACAAGCGCTCCACATCGCCCGGCCGGGTGGCCGACATCGGCACGATCTCGGCAAAGGCATGGCGCAGTTGCATGGCCTGGAGCCAGGGCATCACGTCGGTGCGGCGGGTGATCACATCCAGCTTGTTGGCCACCAGAAACACCGGCTTGTCGGCCGGCATCAACGCCAGCACCTTGGCGTCATCCGGGCCGAACTTGCCGGCCTCGACCAAGAACCACACCACGTCGACATCGCCCAGGGCCGCCGTGACGGTGCGGTTCAAGTTGCGGTTCAGCGCGGTGCGGCCGCGCACGGCCTGGGTCTGGAAGCCGGGGGTGTCGACAAACACGAATTGCGTCAGGCCCAGCGTGCGGATGCCGGTGATGCGGTGGCGGGTGGTCTGGGCCTTGCGCGAGGTGATGCTGATCTTCTGGCCCACCAGCGCATTGAGCAGGGTGGACTTGCCCACATTGGGCCGGCCGACGATGGCGATGGTGCCGCAGCGCTGGCCGGGCGGCGTAGCCGCGTCGGTGGGAATGGGGGTGGGCGTCATGGCAGGGGCAGTGTGGGCGGTGGCCGCAGATGCGGCCGGGTATCGGGTGGCGCTGCAACGCAGCGGCGCAGCGGCTCAGGCCCGCAGCGGGCCGCCGGGCAGATCATTGGCCTGCAGCCGGGCCAGCATGTGGCGGGCGGCTTCTTGTTCGGCGGCCCGCCGCGAGCGGCCTTCGCCCAACTCGGCCAGGCTCAGCGCCGGCACCGCGCATTCGACATCGAAGGTCTGCGCATGAGCCTGGCCTCGGGTGGCTTTGATCCGGTAGGCCGGCACCGGCAGCTTGCGGGCTTGCAGCCACTCCTGCAACTCGGTCTTGGCATCCTTGCGCCAGCTATCGGCCTCGGTGCTGTCGATCAGCTCGCCAAACAGCCCCCGCACCAGGCGCTCGGCCGCCGCCACCCCGCCGTCCAGGCAGGTGGCGCCGATCAGGGCCTCCAGCGCATCGGCCAGGATCGACGGGCGCTGCGCGCCGCCGCCGCGCGCCTCGCCCTCGGACAGGCGCAACACCTCGGGCAGGCCCAGGCTGAGCGCCGCGCGGTGCAGGCTGTCTTCGCGCACCAGGTGGGCGCGAACCCGCGTCAGGTCGCCTTCGTCCGAGCCCGAAAAACGCTCATACAGCAGGCTGGAAACCGCCATGCTGAGCACCGCATCGCCCAGGAACTCCAGCCGCTCGTTGTGGTCCGCGCCAAAGCTGCGGTGGGTGAGCGCGCGCTGCAGCAGCACGGCATCGGCAAATCGATGGCCCACGCGGGCCTGCAGTGCATCCAATCGAGGGTCAGGCATCGGCTGGGCTCAAGCGTGCTGGTTGGCGGCGAGGAGGCTGGCGGGCAGCCGCTGGCGACCCATCAGCGGGACCGCCCAGCGTACTTGATCAACAAGTAGGTCGGGCCGAACAAGGGGATTTCCTTCTCGTAGGCAAAGCTGATCACCACCTTGTCGTTTTCCTTGGTGATGTCGAGATCGGTGCCGGACACGGACACGATGGTGGCGTCGATCTGCTTCTGGCGGTCGAAGGCATGGCGGATCTCGGCCACCGTCGGCGGTGGCGCGGCCGCCAGGCGATCCACCACCCCTTGCACGGTGTAGGCCTCGCTGATGGTGGGGATGGCCCGCACCAGCAGATAGCCGGCAACGCCCAGCAAGATCGTCCAGCTGAGCAAACCGATCAGGGTGATGCCGCGCTGGCGCCTGGATGTGCGGGGAGGGTGGGTCATGTTGCGCCGTGGAGCGTCAGTCAAAGGTGCCGATGCGGCGCAGGTTGCCGAAGTTCATCCACACCATGAAGGCGCGGCCGACGACGTTCTCGTCTGGCACAAAACCCCAGAACCGTGAATCCTGCGAATTGTCGCGGTTGTCGCCCATCATGAAGTAATGGCCGGCGGGTACTTTGCAACTCACGCCCTCGGCGGTATAGCGGCAGTTGTCACGAAAGTTCACAAAACTGTCCATCGGCCGGAAGATCGACGGCCGCTTGGGATCGACCAGGATGTTGTGCGGCGTCTTGCCCAGGGTCTCGGCGAACCGGGGCGCATAGCGCAGGCTGTCCTCGTCGTAGTAGTCGCCCAGGGCCTGCAGCGGCACCTTCTGGCCGTTCACGCTGAGGGCCTGGCCGGTATAGACCACCTCATCACCGGGCACGCCCACCACCCGCTTGATGTAGTCGATGCGCGGATCGACGGGGTAGTGAAACACCATCACATCGCCGCGCTGCGGGTCCTTGTTGGCGATCAGCTTGGTGCCGGTGACGGGCATGCGGATGCCGTACTGGAACTTGTTGACCAGGATCAGGTCGCCCACCAGCAGCGTGGGCACCATCGACCCCGACGGGATCTTGAAGGGCTCGAACAAGAACGAGCGCAGCAGGAACACCGCGCAGATCACCGGGAACAACCCGGCCGTCCAGTCCAGCCACCAGGGCTGCATCAGCAGCTTGTCGCGGGCCGCGTCGACATCGCCATCCACCCGGCTGATGCCCAGCTTGCCCAGCTCGGCCCGGCGCTGCGCGTCCTGCACCACCAGGGTTTCAGCGGCGGCGCTGCGGGCCGGCGCAAAGCGGTAACGCTCGGCCAACCAGTACAGCAGCGTGACGACAGTCAGCACAAACAGCAGCAGCGAGAAATTGCCGATCCAGTGGCCCAGCCACCAGCCCGCGCCGTAGACGATCAAGGCGCCGTACAACGCGGCGGTCAGGGCACTCATCATTGTGGATGTGGGGGGTTAGTCTTCGACCTGGAGGATGGCGAGGAAGGCCTCTTGCGGCACCTCCACCGAGCCGATCTGCTTCATGCGTTTCTTGCCCGCCTTCTGCTTCTCAAGCAACTTCTTCTTGCGGCTGATGTCACCGCCATAACATTTTGCCAGCACGTTTTTGCGCAGCGCCTTGATGTTCTCGCGGGCGATGATGTTGGCGCCGATGGCGGCCTGGATCGCCACGTCATACATCTGGCGCGGGATCTGCTCTCGCATCTTGGCCGCCACCGCGCGGCCTCGAAACTGGCTCTTGTCCCGGTGCACGATGATCGACAAGGCGTCGATGCGGTCACCGTTGATCAGCAGATCGACCTTGACGACATCGGCGGCGCGGTACTCTTTGAACTCGTAGTCCATGCTGGCGTAGCCGCGCGACACGCTTTTCAATTTGTCGAAGAAATCCAGCACGATCTCGGCCAGCGGCAGCTCATAGGTCAGCATCACCTGGCGGCCGTGGTAGGCCATGTTGATCTGCACACCGCGTTTGGCGTTGGCCAGCGTCATCACCGGGCCGACATAGTCTTGCGGCATGTACAAATGCACCGTGACGATGGGCTCGCGGATCTCGCGGATCTGGCCCAGGTCGGGCATCTTGCTGGGGTTCTCGATCAGGCTCACCGTGCCGTCGTTCAACTCCACCTGGTAGACCACGCTGGGCGCGGTGGTGATCAGGTCTTGATCAAACTCACGCTCCAGCCGCTCTTGCACGATCTCCATGTGCAGCAGGCCCAAAAAGCCGCAGCGGAAGCCAAAGCCCAGCGCCTGCGACACCTCGGGCTCATAGCGCAGCGAGCTGTCGTTCAACTTGAGTTTTTCCAGCGCGTCACGCAGCTGGTCGTACTCACTGGCCTCGGTGGGATAGAGGCCGGCAAACACCTGGGGCTGGATCTCCTTGAAGCCGGGCAGCGCCTCGGTGGCCGGGCCGGCGTTGTTGGGCAGCTTTTTCTCCAACGTGACGGTGTCACCCACCTTGGCGGCCTGCAGCTCTTTGATGCCGGCGATCAAAAAGCCCACCTCACCGGCCTTGAGCACCTCGCGCGATTCGCTCTTGGGCGTGAACACCCCCAGTTGCTCCAGCGGGTAGACGGTGTTGCTGGCCATCAGGCGGATGCGGTCGCCTTTTTTAAGCGCGCCGTCCACCACCCGCACCAGCATCACCACGCCCACGTAGTTGTCGAACCAGCTATCGACGATCATCGCCCGCGGCGGGCCGTCGGCATCGCCCTTGGGCGGTGGCATGCGGTGGATCACCGCCTCCAGGATCTCGTCGATGCCCATGCCGGTTTTGGCCGAGCAGGGAATGGCGTCATCGGCGTCGATGCCGATCACGTCCTCAATTTCGGCACGGGCATTGTCCGGGTCGGCGTTGGGCAGGTCCATCTTGTTGAGCACCGGCACCACCAGCACGCCCAGATCCAGCGCGGTGTAGCAATTGGCCACGGTTTGGGCCTCGACGCCCTGGCTGGCATCGACCACCAGCAGGGCGCCCTCGCAGGCCGACAGCGAGCGGCTCACCTCGTAGCTGAAGTCGACATGGCCGGGGGTGTCGATCAGGTTCAGGTTGTAGACCTGGCCATCTTGGGCGGTGTATTGAAGCGCAGCGGTCTGGGCCTTGATGGTGATGCCGCGTTCGCGCTCGATGTCCATCGAGTCAAGCACTTGCGATGCCATCTCGCGGTCCGACAGGCCACCGCAGCGATGGATCAGGCGGTCAGCCAGGGTCGACTTGCCATGGTCGATGTGGGCAATGATCGAGAAGTTTCGGATGTGTTGCATGGGGGGTAAGGTGCCGGGTCAGCATGCGGCCCGAGGCTCAGGCGGGGCCGCCGCGCGACACTTTGTAGACGGCGGCAGCGCCTGCCGATAGGCGGCGCGCAGGCCATAAAAAAAAGGCACGTCCAAGAGGAGACGCGCCTTCCAACAAATGTTTGGCAACTGCTTGTTGGGCTTCCATTGTAGCCAAATCCATCCGGCCGGAAACCGCGCCATTGCTTGATTTCCGGCCGTTGCCAGGTGCCAACATGCAAAACATATCAACAGTTTATCCACAGCTTGGCAGCGTGCCAGACCGACTGCCAATGCACGCCTGCTGCATTGCAGCAATGGCTATAAATCAAGGCTTGCAGGCCCCGATTCTAACCAAGCACCCCATCAATCACCGGGCAATGCCGCCGAAGACGCGAGCGTGCACCCAATCCCGGTGCAGCGCCAAGGCTTGGGATGCACCTACCAGGTGCATAGCGCAGACAGGCTGCGGCGCCGACATCCCGCGATGCGGAAAGACCCGTGGCCTTACTCGGTTGCCCAGAGCTGCCGGCAGCCGGCAGCCCGGGCTTGCAGGGCTCATCGTCCTGGCCGGATCACCAGGTAATTGACCCACTCGCCGCGCCGCACCATCACGCTCACCGCGCGTGCTTTCTCAGCCTTGGCCGCGACCACCATGAATTGCTTGAGATCGTGGATCTCGATGTTGTCCAGCGCCAGGATCACGTCGCCGTCGCGCAGGCCAGCCCGGCCCGCCGCACCGTCCACCGCATCCACCCGCACGCCGCCGCGCAGCTTGAACTCGCGCCGCGCAGCCTCGCTCAGCTCACTGACGGTCAAGCCGAGTGCGGTCTTGCTGCCGGGCGGCGCGTTGGGCTCGGACTGCGCCACTTTGGTGGGCACATCGGCTTCGAACTCAGCCACCGTCACCGCGATGTCGCGGTAGCTGCCGCGCCGAAACACCTGCAGCACGGTCTTGCTGCCAGGCTTGGTGGCGCCCACCAGGCGCGGCAGGTCACCCGACTTTTCGATCACACGGCCGTCGACCTTGGTGATGATGTCGCCGGCCTCAATGCCGGCCTTGTCGGCCGGGCCGCCGCTTTCGGCACCGCGCACCAGCGCACCCGCCGGCTTGCCCAGTCCGATCGACTCGGCCACCTCTTTGGTGACCGGTGCAATCGTCACGCCGATGCGGCCGCGGATCACCCGGCCGCCGCTGCGCAACTGGTCGGCCACCCGGCTGGCCTCGTCGATGGGGATCGCAAACGAGATGCCCATGAAGCCGCCCGAGCGGCTGTAGATCTGCGAGTTGATGCCCACCACCTCGCCACGCATGTTGATGAGCGGGCCGCCCGAGTTGCCGGGGTTGATGGCCACATCGGTCTGGATGAAGGGCAGGTAGTCACCGGTATCGCGGCCCTTGGCACTGACGATGCCGGCGGTGACGCTGTTTTCCAGCCCGAAGGGCGAGCCGATGGCCATCACCCATTCGCCCACCTTCAGGCGGTTGACATCGCCGAGCTTGACCGCCGGCAGGCCGGTGGCTTCGATCTTGACCACCGCCACATCGCTGCGCTTGTCCAGGCCGATCACCTTGGCCTTGAACTCTCGCTTGTCGGTCAGCGTGACCAGCAACTCATCGGCGCCGTCCACCACATGGGCATTGGTCATCACATAGCCATCGGCGCTGAGGATGAAGCCCGAGCCCACGCCGCGCTGTTGCGGCTCTTCATCGCCGCCCCGGGGCGCGCCGCGACCACCCGGCAAGGGGATGCCAAAGCGGCGGAAAAATTCTTCCATGCTGGGATCGACCCCCGAGCCACCCGGTGCGGCGCCGCGCCCGGTCCGCTCCATCGTGCGGATGTTGACCACCGACGGGCCAACCTTCTCGACCAGCTCGGTGAAGTCAGGCAATTCACCGCGCCCTTGGGCGGCACCGGCCCCGGGCATCAGGCTGCCGGCCAGCGCGAGCACGACGGCCGCACGCCAGGCCAGACGCCGGCTGGCACGCACCGGGTTGAAGACTTCGAGGCTCAAATCCGACATCGATTCACCTTCCTGCAATAGGGCAAAGGGCCAGGGCCTGCGGGCACCCTGGCGAGAAATGGACAGGTCAGCCAGCGCTCAGCGCCGCCGCTCAAACAAGCCCGAGAACTGCTGCGCGGTGGCCATCGGCACCTCACCCACCACCGTGAACCACCAATCGCCCTGGCGGCTGCTGACGGTGTGGTTGGCCCCCAGGCTGGTGCCCAGGGCCTGCTGGTGGCGCACGGGGTCGAAGGGCTCAATGAACACCGAGACATGGGCCAGGCCATCAGAGAACACCGACTGCAGCACCTGCACCGGCGCGACCGCCGGGTCGCCATCGGCCAAGGGGCGTTTGCTGCAACTCACCAGTTGGAAGCCCGGCACCTGCCGGCCCAGCACCCAGCCCTCGGCCTCGATCTGCGCGCGTTCCGACGTTGCACGCACCAGCTTGTAGCCGTCGATGCGTTTCATCGGCCCCAGCACCGGCTCGGCCGACAGCCTGCCGCCAATCTGCACCTCGGTAAAGGCGGACGACTCCAGCACCTCGCCGCCCGGTCCGATCACATCGTTGCGCAGCAGCAAGCCAGTTTCGCGGTCGGCCCACAGGCGTTGGGCATAGCGCAACTTGTCGCGCGGTTTGAGCATCAGCACATCGGCCTCGTGGCCGGCGATACGGTCTCGCACCAGGCTGGCCGGCTCGTAGTTCTCCAGCGCCAGCGGGCCGGCCAGCACCGACAGCGAGGGGAACTCGGCCACCGGATCGCGGGATTCGCTGCGGGCTTGCTTGCTGGTCGGCCAGAGCGTGAGCAATTGATCGTTGTGGCGCAATTGCACACGGGCCTTGCCGTCCAGGGACTCGACGCGCTCGTAGCGCTGGCGGCCGTCACAGACATGCAGCACCCGCGAGCTCGACACCACGCCGCTGGTGCTGACCATCAAGGTGCCCTGGTAGCTGGTGACTGAAGACGCCAGTTGAACCCGGCCCAGCCAGTGGCCCGCAGGCCCCGCGCCTTGCGCCAGCGCCAGGCCTGCGGCACAGGCCAGGCCCAAGCCGACCCAGGCCCGCCGCCAGGCAGCCACGGGCTGCAGGTAACGTGCCGCCGATCGGCTGCCCAGGCTGCGCCGCTGCCTGCGCCATGCCTGAGCGCACACCACCACCGCTGCGCCCGGGGTGGACCGGGCCTGGCCGGTTTGCATCGTCACTTGGACTCGTAGACGATGGGCACGCGCTGCTCAGCAGCGCCGGCCGCTGCCACGCTGTTGCCCAACTTGCGGTGGGCCTCCAGGTAGCGGTCCAGCCCGGCATTGCGCACCAGCGCGCCGGCCTGGGCGTGGCTCACCTGCAGGGCCAGCGCGCCGGCCTGCGGCGCCGTGGCCTGGGCCAGTTGTCCAGGGTCGGCCGCCGCTGGCGCGCCGCTGCGCAGCACCACCATCAGGCCAGCCACCACCACAAAACCCGCCACCATGGCGGCCGAGGCGACCAGGCGGGGCGAGGCGACGCGACGCTGCGGCCCCGCTGCAGCCATGGGCAGATCGGGCAGCGCGCGTGGCGCCAGCGGCGCCGGCTCACCGGCCAGACGGGTGCGCAAGGACCGCAGCAAGGCCTCATCGCGCTGGGCCGGCCGGGCCAGATCTTGCGAGCGCAACACGTCGCCGATCAGGTGGTAGCAATGCCAGGTGGCGCGCTGCTCAGGGTCTTGTTGCCAGCCTGCCACCACACCGGGCAGTTGATCAGGCGCCAGCTCGCTGTCCATCAGCACCGACAAGGCCTGCCGGGTGGGGCCTTCTGAATCTGAGTCGTTCAACATGGTGTCCATTCGATCCAGTACTGGGTGCATGCCGGCGCCAAGCCTGCGCGGCTACCAACGCCGGCCATCACGGGTGTCGAGCAAGGGGCGCAGGCGGGTGGCAATCGCCTCGCGCGCACGGAAGATGCGCGAACGCACGGTGCCTATCGGGCAGTTCATCACATCCGCGATTTCTTCATAGCTGAGGCCTTCGATCTCGCGCAAGGTGATGGCCTGTCGCAAATCCTCGGACAAGGCTTCGATGGCAGCGTTCACCGTCTCGGCAATCTCCTTGCTGGCCAGCAAGGACTCGGGGGTGGCCCCGTCGCTTAGTTCGCGCTCACCACGGTAAGTTTCATCGTCGTCGTCGTTGGCACCGGCCAGCGCGGACTCGGTCACCAGCGGATCGCGCTTGAGATCGCCCAGTGCCTTCTTGGCGGTGTTGACCGCGATGCGGTAGAGCCAGGTGTAGAAGGCGCTGTCGCCACGGAACTGCGGCAGGGCCCGGTAGGCGCGGATGAAGCTCTCCTGGGCGATGTCTTGCACCAGGTCGACATCGCGCACCATGCGCGCGATCAGGCGCTCAATGCGGCGCTGGTATTTGATCACCAGCATCTCGAAGGCGCGGTTGTCGCCCTGCTGGGCCCGCTGCACCAGCAACCGATCAGCGTCGTCCACCGTCATGCGGGGCCACCCGGCTTGGCTGAGGCCTGGGCCGACCCTGCATGGGCCTGCAATGCCACCCGCAGCAAATGCCAGGATGCGCCGACCTGGCGCTGGCGCAGCACCAGCCAGGTCGCACCCCTGGCGGCACCGCCCTCGCGCGCCTGCAACAGCAGCCAGGCGCCCAGGTCGATCATCACCGCCAGCGCCAGCAGCGGGCATCTGTCGGCCGCGCCGCCTTGCCCCTGCTGACGCCGCAGTGACCAGGTCGCGCCGTCCCAGCCCAACTCGGCGGCATCACCCGGCAGCAAGTGGCGCGCCAGGCCGGCACCCAGCAGGCCTGAGAGCAGCGCGCCGGCAGCCGCCAAGGCGGGTACAACGGCCATCGCGTCCCTGCCGGCAAATTGCCCTTGCGCTGAAGCCCAAGCCGCCAGCGCCGCGCCGCTGAGCGCATACAGCAGCGCGATCAGCACCCGCTCAGGCCAGCAGCCATCCAACGAGGCCGTGACGGCCGGCGCTGCACGCATCGCCTTGGGCTTGCAGGGCTACACCCGGCGCAGAACCAGCGTGCCGTTGGTGCCACCGAAGCCGAAGTTGTTTTTCACCGCCACATCGATCTTCATATCCCGCGCGGTGTTGGCGCAGTAGTCCAGATCGCACGCCGGGTCCTGGTTGAAGATGTTGATGGTCGGCGGCGAGACCTGGTGGTAGAGCGCCAAGGCCGTGAAAAGCGACTCGATGCCGCCCGCGCCGCCCAGCAAATGGCCGGTCATCGACTTGGTGGAATTGACCACCAGCCGCCGGGCATGGTCGGCGAACGCCAGCTTGATGGCATTGGTCTCGTTCAGGTCACCCAGCGGCGTGGACGTGCCGTGGGCGTTGAGGTACTGCACATCCGCCGGGTTGACCCCGGCACTGCGCAGCGCCGCCTGCATGGACCGCCGGGGGCCATCGACATTGGGCGCGGTCATGTGGTGGGCATCAGCGCCCATGCCAAAACCGGCCAGCTCGGCATACATCTTGGCGCCGCGCTTCTTGGCGTGTTCGTACTCTTCAAGCACCAGCACGCCGGCGCCCTCACCCAGCACAAAACCATCGCGGTCCCGGTCCCAGGGCCTGGACGCGGTTTGCGGGCTATCGTTGCGCGACGACAAGGCGCGGGCGGCGGCAAAGCCGCCGATGCCGAGTGGCGACACCGTGCTCTCGGCGCCGCCCGCCACCATCACGTCGACATCGCCATGCTCGATCAGCCGGCCCGCCAGGCCGATCGCATGCAGGCCGGTGGTGCAGGCCGTGGCGAGCGCCAGATTGGGGCCGGTGAAGCCGAAGCGGATCGAGATGTGGCCCGAGATCATGTTGATGATCGACGCCGGCACAAAGAACGGCGAGATGCGCCGCGCACCGCGTGCGGCGTATTCGATCTGGGTGGCCTCGATCAACGGCAAGCCGCCAATGCCCGAGCCCACCAGGCAGCCGATGCGCTCGGCCGCAGGCTCGTCCAGGGCGTCGCCGGTGGGCAGGCCGGCGTCTTGCACCGCCTGAATGGCAGCCGCCATGCCGTAATGGATGAAGCTGTCCATGTGGCGGGCCTCTTTGGCGGGCATGTACTGCTCGACATCGAAGCCCTTGACCTCACCCGCGAACCGGCAGGACATCGCCGACGCATCAAACCGGGTGATGTTGGCGATGCCACTGCGGCCAGCCACCAAATTGGCCCAGCCCTCGGCCACGCTGTTGCCGACCGGGCTGATCAGCCCCAGGCCGGTGATGACGACTCGACGGGTCATTGCGGACGCGCGTCAAGCCTTCTGGTGGTTCTGCGCGTAGTCGATCGCCAACTGCACGGTGGTGATCTTCTCGGCTTCTTCATCGGGGATCTCGATGCCGAACTCGTCTTCGAGTGCCATCACCAGTTCCACCGTGTCGAGTGAGTCGGCACCGAGATCGGCCACGAAGGCCTTCTCGTTGGTGACATCGCCCTCGGGCACGCCAAGTTGCTCGGCAATGATTTTCTTGACGCGTGCTTCGATATCGCTCATGACTCCTCCGGGAGTGAAAAAATTCTCAAACAGCCCGAGATTCTAGCGGTGGCCGGCAGCCATGGAGCTTTGCACGGCCACCGCGCCGGTCGGGCCCGACCTCGGCGCTTGGGGTTTGGGGGCGCGTGGCCTTGCGGCCCACCCCCGTCGATCAATGCATGAACATGCCGCCATTGACATGCAACTCGGCCCCGGTGATGTAGCCGGCCAGCGGCGACGCCAGAAAAGCCACCGCGTGGGCGATCTCCTCGGGCCGGCCCAGCCGCCCCAAAGGGATCTGGGCCAGCAGCGCGGCCTTCTGGGCCTCGGGCAAATCGGCCGTCATGTCGGTGGCGATGAAGCCCGGCGCGATGCAGTTCACCGTGATGTTGCGGCTGCCCAGCTCGCGCGCCAGCGCCCGCGTCATGCCGGCCACGCCGGCCTTGGCCGCTGCGTAATTGGCTTGCCCGGCATTGCCGCTGGCCCCCACCACCGAGGTGATGCTGATGATGCGGCCGTAGCGCTGCTTCATCATCGTGCGCATCACCGCGCGGCTGCAGCGGAACACCGCCTTCAAGTTGGTGTCGAGCACCGCGTCCCAGTCGGCGTCCTTCATGCGCATGGCCAGGGTGTCGCGGGTGATGCCGGCGTTGTTGACCAGCACCTGCAGGCCACCGTCGGCCTTGACGATGGCGTCCACCGCCGCGTCCACCCCGGCGGCATCGTTGACGTCCAGGCGCAGGCCGCGGCCGCCCAGCGGCGCCAGCGCTTGGCTGATGGCCGCCGCGCCGCTTTCGGTGGTGGCCGTGCCGATGACGGTCATGCCCTGGCCGGCCAGCGCCATCGCAATCGCCCGGCCGATGCCGCGTGAGGCACCGGTGACCAGCGCTACCTGCTGGATGTCGCTCATGCCAGCCAGCCCTTGATCTCGGCCAGCGAGGCCGGATCGGACACGCTGCCGGTGACCAGCTCAGCATCGATGCGCTTGACCATGCCGGCCAGCACCTTGCCGGGGCCGCACTCGATGACGTGGGCCAGGCCACGCGCGCGCAGCGCCTGCACCACCTCGACCCAGCGCACCGGGCCAAAGGCCTGGCGGTAGAGCGCGTCACGGATCGCGTCGGCCTCCACCGGCGTGGCCACGTCGATGTTGTTGACCACCGGGATCTGCGGCGGCTTGAAGGCCACCGCCCGCAGCCGCTCGCGCAGCCGCTCGGCGGCCGGTTGCATCAATGCGCAGTGGAAGGGCGCCGACACCGCCAGCGGCAGCGCGCGCTTGGCCCCCAGCGCCTTGAGCAGTTCGCAGCCCTTGGCCACGCCGGCCTGGCTGCCGGAGATCACGGTCTGCCTGGGATCGTTGAAGTTGGCGGCCTCTACCACCTCGCCGCTGGCGGCGGCGGCCTGGGCGCAGCCCTCGCGCACCGCAGCGGCGTCCAGGCCCAGGATCGCTGCCATCGCGCCCTGGCCCACCGGCACCGCCTGCTGCATGGCCTGGGCCCGCAGGCGCACCAGCGGCACCGCATCCGCCAGCGCCAACACGCCGGCCGCCACCAGCGCGCTGTACTCGCCCAGCGAGTGCCCGGCCACTGCCGTCGGCAGCGGGCCGCCGTCGGCCAACCAGGCCCGGTAGCAGGCGACGCCAGCCGTCAACATCACCGGCTGGGTGTGGGTGGTCAGGTCGAGCAAGTCCTTGGGGCCGGCGTGGATCAACGCGGCGATGTCTTCACCGAGTGCGGCGGAGGCCTCGTCCAGGGTGGCGCGCACGGCCGGGTGGTCGCCCCAGGCATCGAGCATGCCCACGGCCTGCGAGCCTTGGCCCGGGAATACAAAAGCGAAGGGCAGCATGGGGGAGATCGCTCCTGGCGTGAAACGGATGGCGTGAGAAAGCGGGTTGGGTGGGTGGGATGCCGGGCGGGGTGCCGACCAGCCCCAGCCGGCAGGCCGTGCACGCTGGCGCTCAATAGTCCAGCAGCACCGCGCCCCAGGTGAAGCCGCCGCCCACGCCCTCCAGCAACAGGGTATCGCCACGCTGGATGCGGCCGGCGCGCACCGCCGTGTCGAGTGCCAGCGGGATCGACGCGGCCGAGGTATTGCCATGCTGGTCGACCGTGACCACCAGCTTGTCCAGGCCGAGTTTGAGCTTGCGCGCGGTGCCCTGCATGATGCGGATATTGGCCTGGTGCGGGATCAGCCAGTCGATGTCGGCCGGGCTGCGGCCGGCCTTGGCCAGGGTGGCGCGGGCGGCTTGTTCCAGCACGCCCACCGCCAGCTTGAAGACCGCCTGGCCGTCCATCTTGAGCAGCGGGTCACCCAGCACCTGGCCGCCCGAGACCGTGCCCGGCACGCACAGCAGGCCGACATGGCGGCCATCGGCATGCAGGTCGGTGGCCAGGATGCCGGGGCTGTCGCTGGCCTCCAGCACCACCGCGCCGGCCCCGTCGCCGAACAGCACACAGGTGCCGCGGTCGTTGAAGTCGAGCAGGCGCGAGAACACCTCGGCGCCGATCACCAACGCGCGGCGCGCGGTGCCGGTGCGGATCAAGGCATCGGCCACCGTCAACGCATAGACAAAACCCGAACACACCGCCTGCACATCGAAGGCCGGGCAGCCGGCGATGCCCAGCTTGTGCTGCACGATGCAGGCGGTGGACGGGAAGACCATGTCGGGTGTGGAGGTGGCCAGCACGATCAGGTCGATGTCGCTGGCGCTGCAGCCCGCAGCCTGCATCGCGTTTTGCGCAGCCGCCACCGCCAGGTCGCTGGCGTTGGTGCCGGCATCGACAAAATGGCGCGCCCGGATGCCGGTGCGCTCGACGATCCAGTCGTCCGAGGTCTCGATGCCCCGGCCGGCCAGGTCGGCCGCCAGCTCGGCATTGCTGACACGCCGAGGCGGCAGCAGGCTGCCGGTGCCGGCAATCCGGGTATGGCGGGGCAGCGCTGTGGGCAGGGGCGGGGGGCTTGGGTTCATGCGGCTTTGGCGGAGGGCAAGGCAGCGTCTGAGGTGGCGGCTGGGGGTGCGGCTGGGGTGACAGCGTTGGCAGGGGCATCGGCGCTGGTATCGACATCGGCGGTGTCATCGGACGCAACGGCCGGGTCCCCCACCGCCTCGGGCAGCACCGCCAAGGTGCTGCGGATGCGCTCATGCACACGGTCCAGCAACCGGTTGCGGGCCGCATCATAGGCCCGGGCCAGCGCCCGCTCAAAGGCAAAGGCATCCGACGAGCCATGGGCCTTGAACACCAGGCCGCGCAAGCCCAGCAGCGCGCCGCCGCTGTAGCGCCGGTGGTCCACCCTGGCCCTGAAACGGTTGAGCACCGGCAGCGCCACCAGCGCGGCCAGCTTGGCCAGCGGGGACCGGGTGAACTCCTCCTTGATGAACTGGCCCATCATGGCGGCCAGGCCTTCGGAGGTCTTGAGCATCACATTGCCGACGAAGCCATCGCACACCACCAGATCGGTAGTGCCCTTGAAGATGTCGTTGCCCTCGACATTGCCGTGGAAATTGATCTGCCCAGCCGCGTCGGCCGCGCGCAGCAGCTCAGCGGCGCGCTTGATGACCTCGCTGCCCTTGATGGCCTCCTCGCCGATGTTGAGCAGGCCCACGCTGGGCTGCTCATTGCCGTCCAGCGCGCTCACCAGGGCGGTGCCCATCAGCGCAAACTGCAGCAAATTCTCGGCGCTGCAATCGACATTGGCGCCCAGGTCGAGCACCTTGGTGAAGCCGCCCTTCATATTGGGCAGCAGGGCCGCAATCGCCGGCCTGTCGATGCCGTCGAAGGTCTTGAGCACATAGCGCGCCAGCGCCATCAGGGCGCCGGTATTGCCGGCCGAGACGCAGGCGTCGGCGGCCGCCGGGCGGCCATCAGGGCCCGGTTTGAGCTGGCTGATCGCCACCCGCATCGACGAATCGCGCTTGCGGCGCAAGGCCACCTCGACCGCATCGTCCATCGCCACCACCTCGCTGGCGGCCACCAGGGTGCAGCGCGGCCAGCGCGCCGCCGGCTGCAGGGCTAGGGGCTGGCCCACCAGCAACAACTCGGCCTGCGGGTGATCGTCAAGGAAGCGCCGGCAGGCCGGCAAAGTCACCCTCGGGCCGTGATCGCCGCCCATGCAATCGACCGCCAGACGCACACGCGTCAGGGGCGGCAGAGTGGCAGCGGATGAAGTCTGGAAGGGCACGTCAGCTGGGGTGTTGTCCGCCGCAGCACGGGGCCGGGTTTGGCGCCCAAGGGCATGGGCGGCGCATCGTCAACGGCAATCCAGCCAAACCAGACCGCCCGGTGCGCCAAGATCAGGCGTCGGCCTTGCTCTTGAGCACCTTGCGGCCGCGGTAGAAACCGGTCGGGCTGATGTGGTGGCGCAGATGCACCTCACCGGTGGTGGGCTCGATCGCCGTGCCCGGGGTCACCAGGGCGTTGTGCGAGCGGTGCATGCCGCGCTTGGAAGGCGACTTCTTGTTCTGTTGGACGGCCATGAAAATCTCCTGATCGGACGGGGCACTGGCGCGCAGGCGCTGGGCCAGGCACTGACAAAAGGGGCCATGCGACGCTGGCTTGAGCGCAGGGCCAGGGGGGGCCTGGATTGGCCTTGATTGGCCATGATCGGCAACTTGCCGCAAGGCTCGCAGCCATGGCACGGGACTGGCAGCAAGCACACGGGCGGCGAGAAAAGCCTATGAGTATAGCAGCAGCACCGGTTTTCAAGGCCAATGCCGAGGTCTGCGCAGTCTGCACGGGCCCCAAGCTCAGGTGTCCGCGCCACCCTTCTTCAATGCCTTCAGGACCGCAAACGGGTTAGGCCGGCCGTCGGGCAGGGTTTCGGAGGCCGCCGGGTCCGCATCAGCCTCATCCAATGCCAGGCCAGCCGGCGCATCCTGATCGGCCGGCTGCCCGCTGCGTGAATCTGGCTGCGGATCGTCATCCGACAAGCCCTCCAGGCCGATGGGCACCGGCAAGGGTTGAGGGCAGACATCGTGCCGGGGCACCAAAGGCAGGCCCAGCAGCAACTCGTCCTCAACCAGCTCACGCAGATCCAGCCAGCGGCTCAAGGCCAGCACGTCATCGTCGCTGTCGGCATCCAGCGCCGCCGCTTGTGCCTCGCCGTGGACGAAGCGCAGCCGCCGCTGCAGCGCCAGATCCAGCGCCATCGGCTGCAGGCAGCGCTGGCAGGTCAGCCACACCGGCGTTTGCGCCGACAAAGCCAGCCACAGTTCGGCCTCGCCGGCCGGTTTGGGCCGCCGCTCACCGCGCACCTGCCAGGCCACGGGCGCCCGGCCGATGTCCTGCGGCGGCACCTGCAGGTCGGCCAGGCGCGCCAGGCTGGACCCTGGCCAACTGCCCTCCAAC
>JANLZT010000175.1:0-1943 GCA_031366465.1 Betaproteobacteria bacterium
GTGGCCTATGTGCAGGAGTTCATCCGCCACGTCGGCCCCGAGGTGAACGTGATGTCGGTCTGCCAACCCACGGTGCCGGTGCTGGCCGCCGTCTCGCTGATGGCCACCCACGGTGAGTTCACCCCGCGCACGCTGACGATGATGGGCGGCCCCATCGATGCCCGCCTGTCGCCCACGGCGGTCAACAACCTGGCCACCAACAAGCGCTACGAGTGGTTCGAGCACAACGTGATCTACAAGGTGCCGGCCAACTTTGCCGGTGCCGGCCGGCGGGTCTACCCGGGCTTTTTGCAGCACACCGGCTTTGTGGCGATGAACCCTGACCGCCATGTCAGCTCGCACTACGATTATTTTCTCGACCTGATCCGCGGCGACGACAGCTCGGCCGAAAGCCACCGCCAGTTCTACGACGAGTACAACGCGGTGCTGGACATGCCGGCCGAGTACTACCTCGACACCATCAAGACCGTGTTCCAGGACTTTGCGCTGGTCCAGGGCACCTGGGTGGTCGATGGCACCCGGGTGCAGCCGCAAGACATCACCAGCAGCGCACTGCTGACAGTGGAAGGCGAGTTGGACGACATCTCCGGCGCCGGCCAAACCAAGGCCGCCCACGGCCTGTGCACCGGCATCCCCAAGGCCCGCCAGTTCCACTACGACGTCGAAGGCGCCGGCCACTACGGCATCTTCTCGGGCCGCCGCTGGCGCGAGATGGTCTACCCGGTGGTCAAGGATTTCATCGCCCGCAACAACCCGGCGGCGGCCAACCACAGCGCCCATGATCTGATCGCCGAAGCGGCCCTGCAGGTGCAAGCCGCGCCCAAGGCCAGCAGCGCCGCCAAGCGCCCGGCGCGCAAGCCGGCCGCGGCCCGCAAGGGATAATCCGGGCGGTGAGTTTCACCGCACCCCCAGCCCGCCTTGCCGCCGCCGCCCTGCCTGCCGAGGGCCTGGCCGACCGCATCGACGCAGCACTGCCGCAGACCCAGTGCACCCGCTGCGGCTACCCGGATTGCCGGGCCTATGCCGAGGCAGTGGCCAGCGGCGCGGCGGCCCTCAACCGCTGCCCGCCCGGCGGCGCCGAGGGCGTGGCACGGCTGGCCGCCGTCACCGGCCGGCCGGCCCTGCCGCTGGACCCTGGCTGCGGGCAAGAGGCACCGCGCCTGCTGGCCGTCATCGACGAAGCCCTCTGCATTGGCTGCACCCTGTGCATCAAGGCCTGCCCGGTGGACTGCATCCTGGGCGCGCCCAAACGCATGCACACCGTGATCGACGACCAGTGCACCGGCTGCGAGTTGTGCGTGCCGGCCTGCCCGGTGGATTGCATCGCGATGGTGCCCATCAACGCGCCGGTGACCGCGCCGCACACCGGCTGGGCCGCCTGGTCCCCGCTGCAGGCCGAGCAGGCCCGCCAGCGCTACCAGGACCGCCAACAGCGCGCACTGCGCCTGCAGCTTGAGACCGACCTCAGGCTGGCCGCCCAGTCCACTGTGTCGGCCGCAGCCGCATTGGCCCGCGCCCGCATCCGGCAAACCCCGCAGGGCCCGCAGCCCCGCCACAAGCCGGATTGAGCCGCCTGCCGATGCACCCGACCTCGATGACGCGCTGGCGTGCCAACGGCCTGCTGCTGCTGGCCGCGCTGATCTGGGGCTCGGCCTTCGTGGGCCAGTCGCTGGGCATGGCCGGCGTGGGGCCGCTCAGCTTCACCGGGCTGCGCTTCGTTTTGGGCGCCTTGGTGGTGCTGCCGCTGGCCTGGCGCGAATGGCGGCAATTGAAGGCCACAGGCCAACTGCCGGGCCGCGCCGAGTGGCGCTGGGTGCTGCTGCTGGGCGGCCTGCTGTGCACCGGCGTGGTGATGCAGCAGGTGGGCCTGATGAGCACCAGTGTCACCAACGCCGGCTTCCTGACCGCGCTCTACGTGCCGCTGGTGCCGCTGCTGGCCTGGG
>JANLZT010000195.1:0-1625 GCA_031366465.1 Betaproteobacteria bacterium
CCGGGTGGCCTCGAACTGCAGCGTGCCGACGTGGTCGATCACCACGTCAGCGCCGCGCCCGCCGGTCAGCGCCAGCAGCCGGGCTGAGAAGTCTTCACCGCGGTCGCAGACCAGCACCTGGTGCGCGCCCAGGCGGTGCAGCAGGTCGGCCTTGTCGGATGAGGTGGTCTGGGCGATCACCAACGCGCCGGCCGCCCGCGCCAGTTGCAGCGCATGCACGCCCAGGCCGCCACCGGCACCGGTGACCAGCACCCGCTCGCCCAGGCGCACCTTGCCCGCATCGCGCACCGCGTTCAGGGACGTGCCGATGGCGCAGGCGGCGACGGCCGCTTGCTCGTCACTCACCTGCGGCGGCACGGCGGCCAGGTTGTCATCCTCAATCGCCACGTACTCGGCATAGCCGCCGCGCAGGCCCTGCTGGCCCAGAAAACGGCGCTGCTCGCAGAGTGTTTCGTGGCCGCCCCGGCAATGCCGGCAGGCGCCGCAGATGTGGAAACGCTGGGTGCTGGCCACCCGGTCGCCCAGCTTGAAGCGGGCCACGTCGGCGCCCAAAGCCACCACCTGGCCGCAGATCTCATGGCCCGGCACCAGCGGCAACTCGACCCCGCGCCGGTAGGTGCCGGCGCGGGTGACCAGGTCGAGCGTGCAGATGCCGCAGGCCGCCACCCGGATCAAGGCCTCGCGCGGGCCCGGCGTGGGCCGGGCGATCTGCTCGATGCACAGCACCTCGGGGTCACCGGTCTGGCGGACGACGATGGCACGCATGCGGGGGCTCTCCTGGCGGCGCGGCCGGGTTCCCATCCGGCCCGCGCAAGCCGCAGCTTGTCAGCGACGGTTCTGCTCGGTAAGATGGAAATTCATTAGGTAGAAAACACTACCGACGAGTATATTGTGGAATGGACTCAACGCAAATGCAAGCCAGTGACAGCGCCAGCAGGCCCGCCCGGCCAGCGGACAAACCAGCCGCAGCAGCGCCGCCGGCCGCTGCCACCCAGACCGTGGACGTGGTGGTGGTGGGTGCCGGCTTTGGCGGCCTGTATGCCTTGCACCGGCTGCGCGGCCTGGGCCTGACGGTGCGGGTGATCGAGGCCGGCAGCGATGTGGGGGGCGTGTGGTACTGGAACCGCTACCCCGGCGCGCGCTGCGACGTGGAGAGCATGCAGTACTCCTACGGCTTCGACGAGGCCCTGCAGCAAGCCTGGCAGTGGGGCGAGCGCTATGCCGGCCAGCCCGAGATCCTGGCCTATGCCCGCCATGTGGCCGAGCGTTTTGAGCTGCGTGGGGATATCCAGCTCGATACCCGGGTGACGGCTGCGCATTGGCAGCAGGCCGATGGCCGCTGGGCCGTGCATACCGATGCCGGCCAGGTGCTGAGTGCGCGCTTTTGCATCATGGCCACGGGTTGCCTGTCGGCCGCGCGCCTACCCGAGATCGCCGGCCAGGCGAGCTTTGCCGGCCCCATCCTGCACACCGGCCACTGGCCACACGCGGGCGTGGATTTCAGCGGCCAGCGGGTGGGGGTGATCGGCACCGGCTCATCCGGCATCCAGGCCATCCCCGAGATCGCCCGCCAGGCCGCCCAGCTCACCGTCTTCCAGCGCACGCCCAACTTCAGCATTCCGGCG
>JANLZT010000204.1:0-1688 GCA_031366465.1 Betaproteobacteria bacterium
GTTCGAGCCCTTCATGGGCGCCAAGTCGCGCGACAACCCGGCCAACACCAGGCCGGTGGGCACGGGGCCCTACAAGATCGTCGATTTCAAACCCGGTGACACGCTGCGGGCCGAGGCCTATGCCGGCTACCACGTCGCCAACCAGCCCTTCTTCGACGCGCTGGAGGTCAAGGGTGGTGGCGACGCCACCAGCGCAGCCCGCGCGGTGCTGCAGACCACCGAGTACGACGTGGCCTGGAACCTGGCGGTGGAAGACGAGATCCTCAAACGCCTGGAGGCCGCCGGCAAGGGCACGATGGAGTTCAAGGCCGGCAGCGACATCGAGTTCGTGGCGCTCAATGTCACCGACCCCTGGAACGAGGTGGACGGCGAGCGCGCCAGCGCCAAGAGCAAGCACCCGGCCTTCAGCGACAAGCTGGTGCGCGACGCGATGAGCCTGCTGATCGACCGCAAGGGCATCCAGGAGGTGATCTATGGCCGCGGCGCGATTGCCACCGCCAACTTCCTGAACAACCCGCCGCGCTTTCGCAGCGCCAACACCAGGTACGAGTTCAACGTCGACAAGGCCATTGCGCTGCTGGAAGGCGCGGGCTGGAAGAAGGGCGCCGACGGCATCCGCGCCAAGGGTGCGGTGAAGCTGAAGTTCGTCTATCAAACCTCTGTCAGCGGGCCGCGCCAGAAGTGCCAGGCCATCATCAAGGACGCCTGCACCAAGGCCGGCATCGATCTGGAACTCAAGAGCATCGTGGCCTCGGTGTTCTTCGGGGGCGACTTCGCCAACCCCGACACCTACCAGAAGTTCTGGTCCGACATGCAGATGTTCACCACCACCATGAGCCAGCCCGACCCGCAGTACTTCATGGAGCAGTTCACCAGCAGCCAGCACTCGCAGAAGGCCAACAAATGGGCCAGCCGCAACCTGGTGCGCTGGAGCAGCAAGGATTACGACGACACCTTTGCCGCCGCGCAGGTCGAGCTAGACCCGGTCAAGCGCGCCGCGATGTTCATCAAGTGCAACGACCTGGTGGTGGGTGACGGCTATGTGATCCCGCTGTTTGCCCGCCCGCGGCCGGTGGGCGTGGTCAACAAGATGGTGATCCAAAGCTCGGCCTGGGACAGCCTGACCTGGGCCATCGGCTACTGGACCCGCGAGGCCTGAGCGCCGCGGCGATCAAGCACTTGAGCGACTGAGGGCCGCCTTTGCTCACCTACATCCTGCGCCGCCTGCTGATCGCGCTGCCCAGCCTGCTGGGCATCAGCGTGGTGCTGTTCACGGTGCTGGCGCTGGCCCCCGGCGACCCCTTCGAAGACCTGGCCAACAACCCGTCGGTGCCGCCCGAGGTGCGCATGGCGCTGCGCCTGCAGTACGGCCTGGACGATCCGGTTTGGCAGCGCTACCTGAGCTGGCTGACCAGCATGTTCAAGGGCAACTGGGGCTTCAGCTTTGTCAGCCGCATCAATGTCGATCAACTCATCGCCCAGCGCATCCCGGTGACGCTGGCGGTGATCGGGCTGTCGCAGTTGCTGGCGCTGATGGTGGCGCTGCCGGTGGGTATCCTGGCTGCGGCGCGGCCCTATTCGTGGTTCGACCGCATCGCCAGCACGCTGGCCTTTGTCGGCTTCTCGCTGCCGACGTTTTTCACCGGCGTGATCTTCATCCTGTTCTTCAGCATCTTCCTGGGCTGGTT
>JANLZT010000233.1:0-9787 GCA_031366465.1 Betaproteobacteria bacterium
CAGCCGATGCCGGCCATCGCGCGCGAGCCCTCGGGCACGCGGGTAGAAGTGTTGTGCGGGCAGCCCGAGCAAAACCAGGGCTGGCGGTCGGCGCCGCCGGTGGCGCCGACCGCCAGCGCGCGCTCCTTGTTGGCCAGCACGTTCAGGCGCGCGTCCATGCGGGCGGCGATGGGCTCGGGCACGCCCAGCTTCTTCAAGCGTTGGGCGCTGGCCTGGGCAATGATGGCCGGGCTCAAGTCGGCGGCGGCGCGCAGCAGCCAGTTGTTGCCGGGGTTGGGCTGGCTCCATTCGCCGCCGTGGCCACCGAAGGGCCCTTCGCGGTTCGTGTCTCCATCGCCTTCGTCAAACTTGCCCAGCACATTGGGCCGCACATCGGGCCGCCAGTTGTACAGCTCCTCCTTGAGCTGGTACTCGATGACCTGGCGCTTTTCTTCCACCACCAGGATCTCCGTCAGGCCCTGGGCAAAGTCGCGGGTGATGGTGGCCTCCAGCGGCCACACCACGTTGACCTTGTGCAGGCGGATGCCGATGTCGCGGCAGGTGGCATCGTCCAGGCCCAGATCGGCCAGGGCTTGGCGGGTGTCGTTGAAGGCCTTGCCGCTGGCGATGATGCCGAAGCGGTCGTTCGGCCCGGCAATCACGTTGTGGTTGAGCTTGTTGGCGCGGATGTACGCCAGCGCCGCATACCACTTGTGGTCAAACAGCCGGGCCTCCTGCACCAGGGCCACATCGGGCCAGCGGATGTGCAGGCCGCCGGCCGGCATCGTGAAGTCATCGGGCAGGATGATGTTGACCCGGTCGGGCGACACATCGATGCTGGCGGCCGACTCCACCACCTCCTGGATCGTCTTCATCGAGGTCCAGACGCCGGCAAAGCGGCTCATCGCAAAGGCGTGCAGGCCCAGGTCCAGGATGTCTTGCGCGCTGCTGGGGAAGAACACCGGCAGGCCGCAGGCCTTGAAGATGTGGTCGCTCTGGTGGGCGGCGGTGCTGCTCTTGGCCACATGGTCGTCACCGGCCACCGCGATCACCCCGCCATGCGGCGCGGTGCCGGCCATGTTGGCGTGCTTGAACACGTCCGAGCAGCGGTCCACGCCCGGGCCTTTGCCGTACCAGATGCCGAACACGCCGTCGAACTTCTTGTTGGCGGCGTCGAATTCGAGCTGCTGGGTGCCCCACAAGGCGGTGGCGGCCAACTCCTCATTGACGCCCGGCTGGAAGACGATGTTTTGTGCTGCCAGATGCTTCTTGGCGGCCCACAGCGACTGGTCATAGCCGCCCAGCGGGCTGCCCCGGTAGCCGCTGATGAAGCCGGCGGTGTTCAGCCCGGCAGCAGCGTCACGCTGGCGCTGCAGCATCGGCAGCCGCACCAGGGCCTGGACGCCACTCATGAAGGCGCGGCCGGCCGGCAAGGTGTATTTGTCGTCGAGCGTGGCGCGTTCCATGGCCTGGCGAACGGCATCGGGCAGGGGTGCGTTCATGTCACTTCTCCAGCGTAGAAACACGCTCGACGCCAAATCCACTGCGTGCTGCTGCGCAGCCCGCGGTGTATCTGTGGCTTCGCCGTCGCCCGCCGAGCGGGCGGTCGTCGAGCGTGGCGCGTTCCATGGCCTGGCGGATGGCATCGGGCAGGGGTGCGTTCATGGCGGCAGGCTCGGCAAAGTGAAGCCCAAAGTGTAGGAAAAACCCCGGGTGAAGTCTTTTCTTTGTTTGCCCCGTTGACGATACTGCCCGCAACGTTTGTGGGGTGAACATGCCGATCCGAGAAAGAAACGCGCTCAAAAGCGCAAAGCTGGGGAAAACGCCGACGGCCAGCACCGAGGCCGACGACAGCCATGGCGCCGGCCTGGACCGCTGGGACGTGGCCATCCTGGACGAGCTGCAGCGCGACGCCCGGCTGAGCAATGCCGAGCTGGCCAGCCGCATCGGCCTGTCGGCTGCGCCCACCTGGCGGCGCGTCAAGTGGCTGGAGGCGCAAGGCATCATCACCGGCTACCGCGCCGAGATCGACCGCCGCCGCATCGGCCTGGGTGCGCTGGCCTTTGTGCGGGTGGACGCCGAGCGCAACAACGCTGAGGCCACCCGCGCGTTGGAAGACGCCATCCGCGCCCTGCCCGAGGTGCTGACCTGCCACTACATCAGCGGCGCCGGCACCTTTGAGCTGCAGGTGCTGTGCACCGACCTGGATGCCTATTCGCGCTGGACCCTGGAGACGCTGTTCAAGCTGCCCAACGTCAAGGACATCCACACCAGTTTCTCGCTGGGCGAGGTCAAGAGCGGCGGGGCGCTGCCGCTGGGGCATTTGCGGGTGGAGCGGGCCGCTGGCTGACCCGGCGGGGCGGCAATCGCAAGCTGCTCAGGGCCCGGCAGCGCGCGGCCACAGCGCCCACACCCGCAGCGCCTGCTTCATCCGGCCGGCCTGCTGCTCGGCGGCGTCACCGCTGCCCCAGAAGTAGTCCACCCGCACCGCACCGATGATGGCGCTGCCGGTGTCTTGCGCCATCACCAGGCGTTGCAGCGGGGTGGCTGAGAGCGGCTCGGTGGTGGCAATCCACAGCGGCGTGCCATAGGGCAGGGCCTGCGGGTCCACCGCCACCGAGCGGCCGGCGCTCAGCGCCACGCCCTGGGCGCCGCGCGGGCCGCTGGGCGGCGCGTTGCCGGGCGCCGGGCCGGGGCCTTCAGCCGGCAAGCCGTCAGGCAGGGCCTCTTCGCGGAAGAACACCACCCGCGGGTTGGCCCACAGCATCTGCGCCAGGCGCTCGGGCGTGGCGCGCTGGCCCCAGTCGCGGATGGCCGGCCAACTGGCGGCGTCGGGCTTGAGCTCACCCTGGTCGATCAGCCAGCGGCCGACCGATTTGTAGGGCTGGTCGTTGTGGCCGGCAAAGGCCACCCGCACCGTGCGTTGGCGGCCGTCGGGCTCGGTGATGCGCAGCCGGCCCGAGCCCTGGATCTGCAGCACCAGCAGGTCCAGCGGGCTGGCCAGCCAGGCGATCTCCTGGCCGCGCAGGCCGGCCATCGCGGCCGGCTGGGTGTCCAACTGCTGGCGCGTCCAGTAGGGCTTGCGCTGTGCCAGGTCGGCCGGCGGCTTGTGCAGCGCCACCGCAAAGCCCGGCCGGGGCTGGCGGCTGGCGACCAGCAGCGGCTCGAAGTAGCCGGTGGCCAGGCCTTGGGCGTCGCCGTCCAGCGATTCGACGCGGTAGGGCTGCAGCTCGCGCTGCAAAAAATCGCGCGCAAAGCCGTCATCCGGCGGCGTGAAGGCCAGCACCCGCGCGCACACCGCCGCCCAGCCGGCTGCAGGGCGGGCACAGCCGGCGCGCAGGGCCGGCCACAGCTCGGTGGGCCGGTCGGCGTCCCAGCCGGGCAGCGCCGGCCAGTCCACCGCCACCCAGCGGGCCCGGGCGCGCAGCAGGGGGGGCGACGCCGCCAGGCCTGCATCGGGGGCAGCGGCCTGGCCCGGTGGCGCGCTTGGCGCGGGGCTGGTCGGTGCGCCTGGCGGGCTGGGCGCGGGCGGCGTCGCCACCGGTGCCACGGCGCAGGCCGCCAGCAGGGCCGACAGCGCCAAGGCGGTCAAGGCGGTCAAGGCGGCCGACGCCGCCGCTGACGACGTTAATTGGACGCCGGCCAATGGTCGAGCCCGCCGGGCCAACCGGGCCAGCCAGGGCAGGGCGCGGGATACTGGGGCCATGTGGCTGATTCTGCTGGAAGCTTTGGGCGCCTTGATGGTGCTGGTGGGCATCGTCTGGTGGACGATGTTTGCCGGGCGCAAGGGCGGCGAGCGCCGGCGCGACGACGATCCACCGGCTTGAGCCCGTCCCTGGGCGTCGCGCTGAACCCGCGCCGTCAGGGCCGCTGCTCGTCGGCCAGGTGACGTGCCAGCCCCAGCGCGCCGGCCCGCATCACCCGGCCATGCAGCGCCCGCAGCAGCGGCGCCAGCGCCAGCAGCCCCCAGCGTGCGGGGCCGGCGCCCGGGGCCAGCCGCCAGACATGGGTGACCTGGGTGACTGGGCTAGCGTTGCCAGCCAAGCCGCTGTCACCCTCAGCCCGCAGCAGCCAGATGCATTCGCCTTGCAGCGCGCTGCGGCCCTTGCCGGCGCGCTGGCGGCCGGCGCGGGCCCGCAACCACGCGGGTGGCAAGGCATCCAGCGTCTCCAGCTCGATCACCCCGCTGAACGGCCCGCCGGCCGACCAGGCCAGGCGCTGCCGGCCGCCCACGCCACCGTCAGCGCCAGCCTGCAGCGTCTGCACCCGCTGCACCGCCGGCCACCACCGTGGCCAGTGCGCGGGATCGGCCAGCGCCGCCCAGACCGGCGCCAGCGGTGCGGCAATGCGCCAATGGCTGACAAGATCGAGGTGGCGTGGCGGGGTCATAGGGGGCCGGGCTGGTAGCTGCAGCGAGACCCATCGCAGCAGTCCTGCCGGGGCTTACGCGCCAGACGCCGCAACGGATGCCGGGTCGGGCGCCGCAGCGGGCTGGCCGGTTTGCCGGCCTGCATCCAAGCTGTGATGCCGGCCGTATGCCGCAGATGGACGCCCAATCGCCCCTGCCCGCTGAGCCAGGCCAGCCGTCGGCGCCGCCCGGCCAGCCCCTGTCGCCCGGCCAGGCCCGCCAGATCCGACGCCGCCTGCTCGACCGCGTGGCCGATACCGAGCCGTCACTGCTCACCGTCCATGCCGACCAGCAGGCCTGGCAGCCGTTCACGCCGGGCGTACAGATCCAGGTGCTGCGCGAGCACCAGGGCGTGTTGAGCTATCTGCTGCGCCTGGCACCCGGCGCCAGCCTGCCGGCGCATCGCCACCCGCTGGACGAAGAATGCCTGGTGCTGGCCGGCACGCTGCGGGTGGGCAGCCGCATTGAGGTCGGCCCCGGGGGCTACCATCTGGCGCCGCGCGGGGCGCTGCACGCCAGCCTCAGCAGCCAGACCGGTGCCACCCTGTTCTTGCGCGGCGCGGTGCCCGAGGCCTGGCATGAACTGGCCTGAACCCGGCTTGCCACCTCGCTTGCCCCCGCACTTGCCACATTCAGCGCGGCCATGCTGCTTGTTTTGCCACCGGGCCCTGGCGCCCAAAGCCTGAGAGACGGTCGAATGAATGCCACTCGATCTGCAAATGGTTGGCAAGACGCCTGGCAGGACGCCAGGCAGGACGCCAGCCCGCATGACCTGGGCCTGGACGCGGGGCTGTTCGAAGATGATTCACAGCCTGCACAGGCCTGCGACGATGTCGGCGCAGCGGGCGAGCCGGACGCGGGCGACCGCCAGGCGGCTGACGGCGCCCGGCCCGTCGGCCCGGCCCATGCTGGGCATCCCGCCCATCCCATCCATTCGGCCCTGGCCGGGCCCGTGGACGAGGCCCAGTTGGCGGCCTGGATCGAGGCCATCGCCGTCCACGACGAGCATGCGCTGACCGCCCTTTACGACGCCACGGTGGCGCGTGTCTACGGCCTGGTGCTGCGCATGCTGCGCCGGCCCGCGCTGGCCGAGGAGGTGGTGGAGGACACCTACTTCCAGGTCTGGCGCCAGGCCCCGCGCTTTGACCCCGCGCGTGGCCGGGCCATGGCCTGGCTGCTGACGATGGCCCGCAGCCGCGCCATCGATGCCATCCGGCGCGAGGCCCGCTTCCAGCACGACAGCCTGGACTGCGGCGCCGTGACCCAACTGTGTGACCCGCAGCCCGCTGCCGATGAGCTGCTGGAGGCCGCCCGCAGCCACGCCGACCTGCACCGCGCCCTGCTCTTGCTGGAGGCCCGGCCGCGCCAGTTGGTGGCGATGGCCTTTCTCGGTGGCCTCAGCCATGAAGAGATCGCCAGCCAGACCGCGCTGCCGCTGGGCACCGTGAAGTCGCAGATCCGGCGCGCCCTGCTCAGCTTGCGCCAGGTGCTGGGCGAGCCGGGTCTGGCGGCGCTGCCGACCTGAGCGCCACGCAAATCGCCAGCCCTGCCGCCAGCCCTGCCGCCCGCTCTTTTTTGAACCCCTCGCCTGTCATGAAACCCTCGCTCCTCAAGCTCCCACTGCCACCGGGCTCGCCGGTCGATGTGACTGCTGCCGATACCCAGGCCCTGGCCCAACTGCTGGCCGAGCCGCTGGCCCAGGCCTGGGCGCTGCCGGCCGTGCCAGCGGGTGCCGACGCCCTGCGCAGCCGCCTGCTGGGCCGGGCAGCGGCCTCGCGCCAGGCCGAGCGGGGTTTTGTGACCGTGCGGCGGCGCGGGCTGGCGCGCCAGGCCCTGGCCGACGGCGTGGTGGCGCAGTGCCTGTATACCGCCCCGCCGGGCCCCGGCTTGCGCCCGGGTGAGCCGCTGCGGGTGCGGCTGATCGAGCTGGCCAGCGGGGCCTGCATCAGCCCCGATCTGCTCGGGCCCGACCCGCAGGACGCCGAGGGCCGGCCGCTACCCTGCCGGCGCGAATGGCTGCTGCTGTCGGGCGAGGTGTCGCTGGGTGAGCAGGCGCTGGGTGTGCAGACGCTGTCGGCCCGCGACTACCACCTGACGCCGGCCGGCCAGCCGCTGCCCACCTGGGTCTGCCACAGCACGGCGCTGCTGTTCTTGCGTGAGTCAGCCGACAGCGCGCCGACTGCCGGCCCAGCCGAGCGGGCTTTCACGCTGCGCGATGGCGACGCCGGCTGGCCCGACTTTGCCCCCGGTGTGCAGCGCCGGGTGCTGTGGCAGCGGGGCGGCCAGGCCGCGCTGCTCTACCTTGCCCAGGCCGGTGCCCAGGTGCCGCAACACTGCCATGGCCATGACGAGGAATGCCTGATGCTGCAGGGCGAGCTCTACCTGGACGATCTGTTGCTGCAGGCCGGTGACTACCAGCTAGCCCCGGCCGGCAGCGGCCACCGCATCACCCAGACCGATGCCGGCGCGGTGATCTATGCGCATGGGGATGTCGACTTTCAGTTTGTCGCCTGATGGCCTGAAGTCCCGGCGGCGCGCCCCGCCTCAAGCCCGCATCAAGCCCCGCGCCGCCAAGGCCGCCTGCGCCCGCTCGGCCTGGCCGCGCGGCACCCGGCCGGTGATTGCCAGCGCCGCACCGGCCGCGGCCATCGAAGTAAAGCTGTCGCGCAGCCGGCCCGCGCTGACCGCATGCAGCCGCGCCAGCCAGTCGGCACGCGAGCGCAGGTGGCCGTGCACCAGCAGGTCGAGCGCGGCGTCCTCGATGCGGCGGCCGGGTTTGTCCAGCGCGTGCAACTGGCGCACCAGGGTCTGGTTGCGGGCCCGCTCCAGGTCGATGGGCGAGATCGCCTCAACCTGGTCCAGCAGCAACTGGGCCAGCGCCGCGACGCACGCGTCCACCTGGCCCGGCGCGGTGGACGCCTCGATCACAAACTGGCCGGCGCTGTCGATCAGGTCGGCCGAGCAAGCGGCGTAGTAAACCAGCCCGCGCTGCTCACGCAGTTGGTCCATCAGCGGTGAGCTCATGCCCTCGCCCAGCAGCGCGGCGGCCAGCGTGGCGGCCGGGTCGTCGGCCTGCAGCGGCGGGATGGGGAAACCCAGCACCAGGTGGGTCTGGCCGCTGCCGGGCTGGGCCCGGGCCCGCACGCCGCCCAGCCAGGCCGGTGCCGACAGCCGGTTCTCGCTGCCGCGCACCAGGCCGCCAAAGCAGGCCTCGGCCTCGCGCTGCACGGCGTCGATGTCGATGGCACCGGCCGCCGCCACCACCACATTGGCGCCGGTGTACTGGCGCTGCACATGGGCCACCAGATCGTCGCGGCTGAAGCGCTGGATATTGGCGCGGCTGCCGATCACCGGCTGGGCCAGTGGATGGCTGCCGTGGCAGGCGCGGTCGAACAGCTTGTAGGCGGCCGACATCGGGTCGTCGGCGTCCTCGGCAAACTCGTGCAGCAGCACCTCGCGCTCGCGCTGCAGCTCGGCGTCCGGGAATGTGGCGTGCTGCACGATGTCGCCCAGCATGCGCAGCAGGCGCGGCGCATCGGCAGCCAGGCCGCGCATGTGGAAGGCGGTGTGGTCCTTGTCGGTGTGGGCATTGACCTCGGCGCCCAGGCGCTCGGCGTCCAGGTTCAGGCGCCGGGCATCGCGCTGGCTGGTGCCCTTGAAGGCCATGTGCTCGATCACATGGCCGATGCCGTTGCTGCGCGGCCGCTCATGCCCGCTGCCGCTGCGCACGAACACGCTGACGGTGGCGGTGGGCTGGTGCGGCAGGGCCAGCGTGAGCACCCGCACGCCGTTGCCCAGCGTGGCCAGTTGCTGGCCGGTGTCGAAGAGGTGGTGCAGGTCGGGGCGCATCGGTCGATCTTAGGGGCGCGCGCCGGGCACCAGGCCGGGTGCTGCGATCACAGGGAGTCGCGCGGCCGGTTCTTTTCCTCCTGGCGGCGGGTGGTGACGCTGGTGGGATGGGCAAAGAACTCGGGCTTGACGCATTCACGCAGCAGGCACGGGTGCAGGGCGATGAAGACGCGCTGCGCTGGCCCGGGCCCGGCGCGTTGTGGAATTCAGGATGGGTGTTGCCAGCGGGCCTGTTGCGGTCGGCTTGACCCAGGGCTTGGCGAGCTCAGCCGGGCAGCAAAAAGCTGCGCGGCGCCCGCCGCAGCCGGCGCCAGAGCGCGCGGTTGAGCCGGCGCCGGTCGCCCAGCGCGATGCCGCGCGAGCGCATCGCCACCCGCAGCGCCAGCCAGAAGCTGACCCCCAGATTGAGCGCGCCGGTCACCCCCAGGCCGGCCACGCACCACCAGAAGGCCGGGGTGGTGGCGGTCTGCCAGCCCAGGCTGCCCACGGCTGCTGCCAACTGGCCGGTGGACAAGGTGACATGCCGGGCCTCGATGGGCAGGCCCACAAACGCCAGCAGCGTCGGCACCAGGCCCAGCAGCAGGCCGAGCGAGACATTGGCGGCCAGGCCCGAGACATTGGCCCGCCACCACAGCGCCCAGCGCTGGGCGCGTGGCGCACCGATACGCGCCACCAGGCCGGGATGGTGGGCTAGCGCGCTGGTCAGCCGGTGGTAGACCCACCAGTTCTCGACCCAGCCGGCGATCAGGCTGCTGGCAAACAGCAGCACCCCGGTGAAGGCCGCAAACAGCGCGGTCGGGCCCAGCAGCGTGATGCTGTGCAGCACATGCCGGGCCTGCTCGGGGCTGACCAGCGGCGCGCCCCACAGCGCCCAGGCCAGCGCCTGCACCGCCAGCACCACCGGGATCACCAGCGCCAGGTTGCCGACGATGCCGGCCATCTGCGAGCGCACCAGGTGCGTGACCTCATCGACAAAGCCCTCCACCGCCGGGCTGTCCTGGCCTGCCGGCCGGGCCCCGCCGGCGGCCTCGCCGTGCAGCGCGGCCAGCTTTTCGGCCATCGCCGGGGCCGTCATCGCCGGTTGCTTGGTGGCCAGGGTCCAGTGCAGCAGGTGGATGATGAGGAAGCTGATGGCGTAGTTCAGCCCGGCCGCAAAGCCCGACCAGAACGGCGCCAGGCTGAGCTGGGCGGCCAGCGTCAGCAGGCCGAACTTGGCGAAGGTGGTGCCGGCCACCACCAACCCGCCGCCGGCCGCCTGGCCCAGCATCGCCCGGTACTCGGCGGCGGTGCGGGTGATGTAGTGCTCGCCGGTGGCGGCATGGCGCTCGGCCACCTTGCGCGCCAGCAGCGAGTACTGGCGCGCCAGCAGCGAGCGCAGGCTGCGGCGTTGGCGCGACAGCGCTACCAGCGCCACCACCAGGTCTTGCAGCTCACGCTGTGGCGCGTCGGCCAGCAGCAGGTCGAGCAGGGTCTCCAGGCGCAGCGTGCGGCCCAGCAACTGGTCCACCTCGAAGACGATGTGCACCGACACGCCGTGCTCCTCCAGGTGGG
>JANLZT010000540.1:0-2506 GCA_031366465.1 Betaproteobacteria bacterium
GGGCCTGCAACTGGGCGGCATGATGCGCGTCAGCCAGATCCAGCTGCTGCAGCCCTTCTTATCGATGTGGCTGGCGGTGCCGCTGCTGGGCGAGGCGCTGGACGCCGTCACGCTGGGCTTCTCGCTGGCGGTGATGGCCACGGTATTTCTGTCGCGGCGGGTGGTGACGGTCGCCACGCCGCCCAGCCGCTGACCTGCTGAACCTGATCGCTTGCCGGGAGTGCGCATGACCCTCTGGACCCAGGCGCGCCGCAGCGCCCGATTGAACCCATCGATCATCCGCGAGATCTTGAA
The DNA here is from genome assembly GCA_031366465.1 of Betaproteobacteria bacterium. Taxonomy (GTDB): domain Bacteria; phylum Pseudomonadota; class Gammaproteobacteria; order Burkholderiales; family Burkholderiaceae_C; genus Pseudaquabacterium. The sequence continues at coordinate 295 of JANLZT010000540.1, forward strand.
GCTGACCGAGCAGCCCGGCATCCTGTCGATGGCCGGTGGCCTGCCGTCGGCCGACACCTTCCCGGTCGAGGCGATCCGCTCAGCCTGCGACAAGGTGCTCAGCGACACCCCGCGCGAGGCCCTGCAATACGCCGCCAGCGAGGGCTTTGCGCCGCTGCGCGAGTGGGTGGTGCAGCACCTCACGGGCCTGGGCTTGCGCCTGCAGGCCGACCAGGTGCTGATCACCACCGGCTCGCAGCAGGGGCTGGACCTGGTGGGCAAGGTGCTGGTCGATGCCGGCGCCCCGGTGGCCGTGGAAACCCCCACCTACCTGGGCGCGCTGCAGGCCTTCAACCCCTACGAGCCGATCTACACCAGCCTGGCCGGCGACGACCACGGCCCGCTGCCCGAAGCCCTGGCCGCGCTGCCGCACGACGCCCCCGGCACCCGGTTTGCCTACCTGGTGCCCAGCTTCCAGAACCCGACCGGCCGGGTGATGCCCGAGGCCCGGCGTGCCGCGCTGGTGGCCGCCGCCCAGGCCGCCCGGGTGCCGCTGGTCGAGGACAACCCCTACGGCGACCTGTGGTTCGGCGCGCCGCCGCCCGCGCCGCTGGCCGCGCGCTGGCCCGAGGGCGTGACTTACCTGGGCAGCTTCAGCAAGGTGCTGACGCCGGGTTTCCGCCTGGGCTATCTGGTGGCGCCGACGGTGCTGTACCCCAAGCTGCTGCAGGCCAAGCAGGCGGCTGATCTGCACACCCCGGGCTTCAACCAGCGGGTGGTGTTTGAAGTCATCAAGAATGGCTTTCTCGACCAGCATGTGCCCACCATCCGGGCCCGCTACCAGGGCCAGTGCCAGGCGATGAGCCAGGCGCTGCGCCAGCACCTGCCCGACGGCTGCGAGTGGCAAATGCCGCAGGGCGGCATGTTCTTCTGGCTGCGCCTGCCGGCCGGCTGCGACGCGCAGGCGCTGCTGCCCCAGGCGGTGGCGGCCGGCATCGCCTATGTGCCGGGCGCGGCCTTCTACGCCCACCAGCCCGATACCCGCACGCTGCGGCTGAGTTTTGTCACCCTCAGCCCGGCGCTGATCGCCGAGGGCGTGGCCACCCTGGGCCGGGTGCTGCGCGAGCACCTGGACGGCCATCGCGAGCACGCGCCATGAGTGGGGCCGCGCCCCGCACGGCCCGCACGGCCCGGACCGCGACCGATCCCGCCTACAGCCTGGCGGCCCTGCAAGCCGCCGCCCGCAGCGTGCAGGCCGTGATGCCCGCCACCCCGCAATACCGCTGGCCGCAGCTCGAAGCTGCCTTGGCCCAGCGCCCGGGCGACGCCACCGCGCTGTGGCTCAAGCACGAGAACCACAGCCCGGTGGGGGCCTTCAAGATCCGTGGCGGCATCGTCTATTTCGACCGCCTGGCAGCCGCCGGCCAATTGCCGGCCGGGGTGGTCAGCGCCACCCGGGGCAACCACGGCCAGTCGATTGCCTTTGCCGCCGCCCGCCACGGCCTGCCGGTGCTGATCGTGGTGCCGCACGGCAACAGCCGCGAGAAAAACGCCGCGATGCGGGCCCTGGGCGCCGAGCTGCTGGAGGCCGGCGACGACTTCCAGGCGGCCCGCGAGCATGCCCAAACCCTGGCCGACCAGCGCGGCTGGTGGATGGTGCCCAGCTTCCATCCCGACCTGGTGGCGGGCGTGGCCAGCTATGCGCTGGAGCTGTTTGCGGCCGCGCCCAGCCTGGACGAGGTCTATGTGCCGATCGGCATGGGCTCGGGCGCCTGCGGCCTGATCGCCGCACGCGATGCGCTGGGCCTGGCCACGGCCATCGTCGGCGTGGTCTCCAGCGGCGCGCCGGCCTATGCGCTGTCGCTGGCCCAGGGCCGGCCGGTGACGCATGCCGTGACCACTCAACTCGCCGACGGCATGGCCTGCCGCACGCCCGATGGGGATGCCTTGACGATGCTGCAAGGCGGCCTGGCGCGGGTGGTCAGCGTCAGCGATGCCGAGGTGGCGCAGGCCATGCGCCTGCTCTTCGAGACCACCCACCAGGTGGCCGAGGGGGCGGGCGCCGCCGCACTGGCTGCGGCCTGGCAAGACAAGGGCAGGCTGGCCGGCCGGCGCACGGCACTGGTGCTGAGCGGCGGCAATGTCGACCGCGATGTGTTTGCCGGCGTCTTGTCCGGCGCCCTGTTCCAGGAGGCATGACGATGGCCAGCGCCCGGCGATTCAGCCAGCTCGA
>JANLZT010000389.1:0-8710 GCA_031366465.1 Betaproteobacteria bacterium
GGCAGTGACCAGGTCTTCTTTGGTGCCACCGTCACTTATGCCAATGCCCAGGGCGAGCAGCGCTGCATCACCATCAAGGGCATCGACGAGGCCGACAACCTGGCCGGTGAGGTGAGCTGGATCGCGCCGATTGCGCGCGCCTTGCTCAAGGCCCGGGTCGGCGACGAGGTGAGGCTGCAAACCCCTGGGGGGGCGCAGGCACTGGAGGTACTGGCGGTGCGCTACCCCAGGCCGGCGGCCTGACCCGGCCTGGGCCCTGGTTGTTTAAAGGGTCGCTGCTGCTCGCAGTTCACGGGCTGCGGCTTGGCCGAAGGTCCGGCGCAGCTAGCTTGGCCAGGCTCCACCGCCGGCTCAATGCCGCGCGGCCAAGGCCATGCAGCGCTTGAAGATCGCAACTTGGGTTGTGGGCATCTTCGCCTTCAGCGATAGCCCTGCCATAGCGCCGTGCCGATCGGTGATCCTGCTGCCAACAATCGAATCGATTTGTCGATAAGTCTTACACGCTACTTTTGAAAAAAGTGCAACCACTTGTTTTTATTGGTTTTTTCGTTGTGGCACAACTTATGCGTGATCGCTGGCGCCGGCATCACAGCTTTTGAGTGAGATCGCTCAAAGCTGCGGCCAGCTTTCAGCATTGAACTTCAACAGGGGTATCCGAAATGACAGCCATTTTCCGAAATAAATCTGCAGCAATTCTGGCGGGCATCACTTTGGCGTTGGGGATCGCAGCAGAATCCCGCGCTGCCCTGGTTGCGACCATCAGTGGCCAATATGGCTCGCCGGTGGGCGATACGCCCAACTTGTTCATCCACAATTCAACCGCGTTTGATTTCACGAACGTCCAGATCAAAGGGCAGGCCTATAACGGCAGTAACGCGCTGCTGGCGGTCGGCACCGACATCGACAAGAGCGACAACACTGGCGGCGCATTTCAGCGCACTCAGATCAAGAATCTGGCCAATGTGGTGGCTGGCAACACCCTGACTTACAGCTTTCTCGACGGCCCAGCCGCTTGCGGCCCAGGTTTCAGCAATCAAGGTGATTTGTTTGCGACCGACTACGACGACACCTATGGCTGCTCGACTGCGGCCGCGCCCGGCAATGTGAAATTCACTTTCACCGCGATGTGGAATGGCCAGTCGATCTTTGCCGTCTTCAGCCCCGACGACAACGCCACTGGCGGGTTTCTCGGTTTCCTGGGCCTGGATCAGGCCGGGCATGCGGAATCGAGTTTTGACGCCGGCGGCGCGACGGCCGGCACAGGCCCGCTCGGCACACTGGCTGAAATATTTACCGGAGCGCCACCAAATGACGTGCCGGAGCCGTCATCGCTTTTGCTTGCCGGGATTGCCCTGGCCGGCTTGTCAGGCCTGAAGGCACGTCGGAAGTCCTGACGGCCGTTCACCGCGGCCAGGCGTGATGCGCGCATATATCTGCATCACCGCCGGGTCCTGGGCGGCGTACATGCGCATCAGCGCAGGCTCAATCGCCAGTACACAAACCATTCGGCGCCCGGCTGCGTGAGAGCAAGCGGGCGCCGATGGTATTTCCCTGAGCAAGTGCCGCGTCTGGCGGTCTGACGTGACTTTATTCACAGCGCACTGGCCCAGGCTGTGCGGAATTACCCATTTGGCGCAGCGCTGCCAGCGCCCAACGCGCCGCTCAGGGCTTGATGCGCGCCGCCCGCTGCACCGGCGGTGAACGCTTGACCACCCGCAGCACATCGGCCAGGTGCTGGCGGTCACGCACCGCCAGCAGCAGGCGCAGCTCGGTGGCGGCGGCGCTGGGGTCGTTGTCCATCTCGATGTGGCTGATGTCGGCCTCGGCCGAGCTGACCGCTGCGGCGATCTGCGCCAACACACCCTTGCCGTTCTTGACCAGCAGCTTGACGCTGGTCTCGTAGTTGCGGGACGGCTGCTCGGCCCATTCCACCGCGATCCAGTGCTCGGGGTCGCGCTCGGCCAGGCGGCGGCCGGTGCTGCAGTCGGCGGTGTGCACCCGCAGGCCCTCGCCACGGCCCAGGTAGCCGCGGATGTCGTCGCCCGGGATCGGCCGGCAGCAAGTGGCCATCTGCACCGACGCGCCCTCGGTGCCGTCGATCACCACACCGGGCAGCGGCCCAGACACCTCGTCGCCGCCCAGGCGGCTGAGCGTGAGTGTCACCGCATCGGGCCGGATGCCGCGCTCGGCCATCTGGTGGGCCAGGCGCTTGGCGACGATGGATGCGATCTTGCGGCCCAGGCCGATATCGACCAACAGATCAACCCGGTTGCGGCTGCCGCTCCAGCGCGCCAGTTGCTGCCACAGGGCCAGGGCCGGCGCATCGTCCAACTCGGCCGACGGCAGCAGCAGGCCCTCGGCCCGCAGGGCTTGCGCCAGCAGTTTTTCACCCAGGCTGCGCGATTCCTCATGCTCCATGGTCTTGAGGAAATGCCGGATCTTGGACCGCGCCCGGCCGGTGCGCACAAAGTTCAGCCAGCCCGGGTTGGGCCGGGCACCGGGCGCGGTGACGATCTCCACCACGTCGCCGCTGGCCAGCTCGGTGCGCAGCGTGGCTGGCTCGTTGTTGACCTTGGCCGCCACGCAATGGTCGCCCACGTCAGAGTGGATGGCGTAGGCAAAGTCCACCGCCGTGGCGCCGCGCGGCAGCGCCAGGATCTTGCTCATCGGCGTGAACACATACACCGCCTCGGGCACCAGATCGATCTTGACGTGCTCCAGAAACTCATTCGCGTCACGCGTCTCGTCCTGGATGTCGAGCAGCGATTTCAGCCACATCTGGCCCAGGCGCTGGGCTTCGAGCGCGCCGTTGCCGCTGCTCTTGGGGTCGTGCTTGTACAGCCAGTGCGCGGCAATGCCCGATTCGGCCACCGCATGCATGGGATCAGTGCGGATCTGGAACTCCACCGCCGTGCCCAGCGGGCTGACCAGGGTGGTGTGCAGGCTCTGGTAGCCGTTGACCTTGGCGATCGCGATGTAATCCTTGAAGCGGCCCGGCACCGGCTTGTAGAGCTGGTGCAGGGTGCCCAGCGCCAGGTAGCAGTCCATCAACGTGGGCACCACGATGCGGAAGCCAAAGATGTCGGTGACCTGGGCAAAGCCGGCATGCTTTTGGCGCATCTTGCGGTAGATGCTGTAGACCGTTTTCTCTCGGCCCGAGACCTGCACCTTCATCTTGGCCGCGCCAAAGGATTTCTCGACATCGCTGCGCACCCGCTCGACGATGTCGCGCCGATAGCCGCGGGCCTTGGTCACCGCCTTGGCCAGGGCCGCATGGCGCCACGGGTACAGGTGCTCGAAGGACAACTCCTGCAGCTCGCGGTAAATCATGTTCAGGCCCAGCCGGTGGGCAATCGGCGCATAGATGTCGAGCGTCTCGCGGGCGATGCGGCTGCGCTTGCCGGCCGGCATGGCCGACATCGTGCGCATGTTGTGCAGCCGGTCGGCCAGCTTGATCAGGATCACGCGCACATCGCGGGCCATCGCCAGCAGCATCTTGCGGAAGCTCTCGGCCTGGCCCTCCTCGCGGGTGGAGAACTGCAGCTTGTCGAGCTTGGTCAGACCGTCCACCAGCTCGGCGGTGGGGGCGCCAAAGCGCTCGATCAGCTCCACCTTGGTGATGCCGCAATCCTCCATCGCGTCGTGCATCAGCGCGGCCATCACGGCTTGCGCGTCCAGGTGCCAGTCGGCCACCATGCCGGCCACCGCCAGCGGGTGGGTGATGTAGGGCTCACCGCTGGCACGGCGCTGGCCCAGGTGGGCTTCGTCGGCAAATTTGTAGGCGTCGCGAACCAGTTTGACGTCGGCCTTGGGCAGGTAGGCCAGTTTGTCGGCCAATGCAGCAAACGAGGCCACCTCAGACTTGCCATCGGCCGGCGCGGTGTTGCGCGAGCGCGCCTGCAGCACCGCCGGCAGCAGCAATTCAGCAGCAAAAGATCGGATGCCCATTCCCGAATTTAGCCTGCTTTGCTGCAGCGCACGATGGGCCGGCTTGCCGCCGCCCAAATATGGCCGCGCGCTGGCAACCAGGCTGCCCAAAGAAAAAGGCGCCCTGGGGCGCCCTGCTTGGCTTGCGGCACCGAGGCGCCGCCGTGCGCTGCGATCAGATTGGCACCCGGCGCAGCATCTCCACGCCCACCTCACCGGCGGCGATCTCGCGCAGCGCGGTCACGCCGGGCTTGTTCTTGCTCTCGATCTTGGGCGCATGGCCCTGGCTGAGCATGCGGGCGCGGTAGGTGGCCGCCAGCACCAGCTGGAATCGGTTGGGAATGTGCTTGAGGCAATCTTCGACGGTGATGCGGGCCATGGGCTTGCCTTCGGTGGTGATGTTGCAATGACTGTCAGATCAGGCCCAGCGCCGCAAACACCTGCGACTTGTTGCGAAGCTGTGCGGCGTAGCGCAGGCGCTGGGAGTGCACAACGGTCTTCAGATCAAAGAGCGCTGTCTCGAACAAACCGTTGATGATAACAAAATCGAAGTGGCGGGCCTGGGCCACCTCGGTGCGCGCATTGGCCATGCGTTGCTCGATCACCTCGGGGTGGTCCTCGCCGCGGCGGGTCAGGCGCTGGCGCAGCTCATCCCAGCCTGGCGGCAGGATGAAGATCAGGATGGCGTGGCCGAACAACTGCTTGATTTGCCGCGCGCCCTGGAAATCGATCTCCAGCACCACGTCCTGGCCGGCGGCCAGGCGCTGCTCGACCGCCGTGCGCGAGGTGCCGTACAGGTTGCCGTGCACCTCGGCCCACTCGAAGAAGTCGCCCTCGGCGGCCATGCTGCGGAAGCAGTGCTCGTCGATGAACCAGTACTCGCGGCCGTCTCGCTCTTGGCCACGCGGGGCGCGGGTGGTGTGCGAGACCGACACCGCCAGGTGCGAATCAAGCTCCAGCAAGGCTTTGACCAGGCTGGACTTGCCGGCGCCGCTGGGCGCGGCGACGACGAACAAATTGCCAGGGGTTTCCATCGCTTTGGATTTTGGCGTACTGGGCGGGCCGGGTGGCGGATTTGAAAGCCGCAATTCGGGCCCAAGGGCCCCGTTGATGTCGCCGCCGGGCCAGGGCGGCCAGGCTAGAGTGGGTCGATGTACGAAACCCCGCTGACCGGCCTGGTGCTCACCGGCGGCGGTGCGCGCGCGGCCTACCAGGTGGGGGTGTTGGGGGCCATCGCCCGGCTGCGCCGCGAGTCGGGCACCGACCTCAAGCGCAACCCGTTTGCGGTGATCTGCGGCACCTCGGCCGGGGCCATCAACTCGGCCGCGCTGGCCTGCCGCAGCGATGATTTTGACGACGCGGTGGCGCAACTGTCGGCGGTGTGGCGCAACTTCCGCGCCGAGCAGGTCTACCGAGCTGACTCTTTGGGCGTGATCCGCACCGGCGCGCAGTGGCTGACGATGCTGTCGGTGGGCTGGGCGCTCAACCGCTTTCGCAGGGCCAGGCCGCGCTCGCTGCTGGACAACCAGCCGCTGGGCGAGCTGCTGGCCCAGGCGGTGCCGCTGCAGCGCCTGCCGCAACTGCTGGCCTCGCGCCACCTGCAGGCGCTGGCCATCACCGCGTCGGGCTATGGCAGCGGCGAGCATGTCACCTTCTACCAGTCGGCGGTGGCGATCACGCCCTGGACCCGCTCGCAGCGGGTGGCGATGCACACCACGCTGACCCATCGGCACCTGATGGCCTCGTCGGCGATCCCATTTGTGTTCCCGGCGGCCGAGCTGGACCGGTCCGGCCAGGCCGAGTGGTTCGGTGATGGATCAATGCGCCAGATGGCGCCGATCTCACCGGCCATCCACCTGGGTGCGCAGCGGGTGCTGGTGATTGGCGCCGGTCGCATGCACGAGCCCACCGGCCGGGTCGCGCCCAATCCCGGCTACCCCAGCGTGGCGCAGATTGCCGGCCATGCGCTGTCTGGCATCTTTCTGGATGCGCTGACGGTCGATATCGAGCGCATGGAGCGGGTCAACCGCACGCTGGCGCTGCTGTCGGACGAGCAACGCCTGGCCACCAGCCTGCGGCCGGTGCAGGCCCTGGTGATTGCGCCCAGCCAGCGCCTGGATGACATCGCGGCCCAGCACATCGAGTGCCTGCCGCGCCCGGTGCGTGCGCTGCTGGGCGGGGTGGGCGTGAGCAGCCAACTGGCGATGCAGGGCCCGCGCGGCGCGGCGCTGGCCAGCTACCTGCTGTTTGAGGCGCCCTACACCCAGGCCCTGATGGCGCTGGGCGAGGCCGATGCGCTGGCCCGCCGCGACGAGGTGCTGGCCTTTTTTGGCTGGCGCGCCATGCCAGTGGCGGCGCGCCCGCTGCCAGCGCCAGTCCCTGGCCTACAAAGCTTTACAGCTGCTGCCGACAACCCGGGCTGAACCGGGCACGTTCAATCAGGGACGCCAGCCCTGCCTGGCCGACCGGAGACAGCAAAATGCAAGCAAGTGCACTGGTTTCATGGGCGCTGGTGGGCTTGATCGCCGCCGCCGCGCCGGCCCAGGCGGCCGATGTGGGGGTGTCCATCGGCATCAGCCAGCCGGGGGTTTATGGCCGCATCGACATCGGCCGCTTCCCGCAACCGCAGGTCATCGTGCAACAGCCGGTGATCGTCCAGCAGCGTTACTACCCGCAGCCGGTGCAACCGGTCTACCTGTGGGTGCCGCCAGGCCACCAGAAGCACTGGCAACAACACTGCGGGCGCTACAACGCCTGCGGCGTGCCGGTGTACTTTGTGCAGGACCGCTGGTACCACGACCAGGGCCCGGGCCGGCGCTGGGAGGATGGCCGCCGCAATGACCGCGAAGAGCACTGGGGCAACCGGCGCGATGACCGTCGGGATGGTCGTGGTGATGACCGCCGCGATGACCGCCGTGACGACCACCGTGACGACCGGGGCCATGGCCGCGGCCATGGGCATGGAAACGGCCGGGATTGACTGCCGATGTTGGGCCGAGAACGGTGTGCAATCAATCTCGCAAATCGACCGGGCTGTGGTCGCCGCTGCGCGGCTTTGCCCGTAGCGAAGAGCGCTACAAGGCCTTGCTGGCGGCGGCAGACGAGCATCGGCGGGGCGATTTTGACGGCCGTGGCAATCTTAGCCAGGCCGGTCTGACAGCCTGGATTGGCTACACCCTGGCGTTGTGCATTGACCAGGTCGAATTCATGGCCAGGCAGCTCGACATCAACGGCATGCGCGGCCGCATCGAAGCGGCCCTGGCCTTCGACGGATCAGTGATGAAGTCCGGTGTGCGGCCCGAGGCCCTGATGCTGCTGCACTGCCTTTTTGCCACCAGACCGAGCTGGGGCGGGCCGAGTTCAAGACCATGACCGGCCTGGGCGACCGCGTGGCCACCGAGGCCCTTTCGGCGTTGTTGCGGCGAGGTTTTCTGGCCGTCGGCCAATTGGCGGGCGCACACCGCGCCGGCAAAACCGGCGCCAAGGATCAAGTGGTCGAAATCGGGCATGGTGCCCGAGTTTGGGCGGGCGGCAGCAGCACGGAACCATGAAAAACGCCCCGCATCGCGGGGCGTTTCTGCAGCCGGGGTGGGTGGCTTACTTCTTGGCGGCAGCGGCCGAGGCGGCGGCGTCAGGCTTGTTGGCCATGTCAGCCTTCTTGGCGTCCTTGGCGGCCTTCTTGGCGGCAGCGGCTTCTTCCTTGTCAGCCTTGGCCTTGGCTTTGGCTTCGGCCTTGGCGGCTTTGGCATCGGCCTTGGACGCAGCGGTGGCCGGCATGGCGGCAGCCGGCTTGGCATCGGCGGCCTTGGCGGCAGCGGCAGGGGGGGCGGCTGCAGCGGCAGCGGCAGCGGGCTTGGGCTCGGCCTTGGCAGCCGGTTTGGCGGCCGGTGCAGCAGCGCCCTTGAAGCCCTGGCCGTTGACCGTCAGGCCGTCGGTCGAGAACTTGGCGGCGTTGCCGTCACCCACGCCCTTGACGCGCTCGACCAGGTCGGGCCAGTCCTTGAAGTTGCCCTTCTTGCGCTCGTCGAGGATCTTGCCGGCGATTGCCGGGCCGATGCCTTTGACGGTCTCCAGGTCAGCCTGGCTGGCCTTGTTGACATCCACCGCAGCAAAGGCGGTGGCAGCGATCAGGGCGAACAGGGCGGCGAACAGGCGTTTGAACATTCAGATCTCCAGAAGAGGTGGGGCGAGCCGTTGCGATCCGGCCAGGGGCTTGGGTGCAGGTTTGTCACCCGGCCATCTCTGTGGCCGGGCCCAGGCACAACGCGGTGGGCGGCGCGGGGGTTGACCTTGGCGCTCAATCGCTGCCGGGTTTGTGGGCCTGCAGCTCCCACACCAGGTGCGAGCAGGCACCACGCTGCAAGCGCCGCCAGCGGCGCAGCCTGGCCAGCCAAGCGTGGGTGAGTGGCTCGTAGTCGGCCTCTGGCCGCACCCGCAGCACCCGCAGCACCGAGAAATCACCCTTGAAGCCATACATCGCCGCCAGCCGCTGCGGCCGAGTGAAGTAGGTGTGGGTCAGCGCGCTGATGAAGTTGACATGGGTCGGATCCTGAAACGCCGCCTCGTGCGGCACTGCCGGGGTGCTGGCATAGAGCCGGCCCCCGGGTTTGAGCACCCGCCAGATCTCATCCATCAGCTCGACAAACGGCAAGCGCAGGCCGTTGCCGTCCGGTCGCGGCAGCACCCGCGGCACATGCTCCAGAAAGTCATAGGCCGAGACCGAATCGAAGTGGCTGTCGGCAAACGGGATCGCATCGAGTGCCACGTTGGCGGTGCGCAAGTG
>JANLZT010000455.1:0-2307 GCA_031366465.1 Betaproteobacteria bacterium
GCGCTGTCCAGCGCCAACTCTTTGGTGGCCTTGCCGATGAAGCGTTCGCGCAGCTGCGCCACATCGGCCTCGCTCATCATCGCGCCAGGGTGGTGGCGGTGCGAGCAGGCGGCCAGGCTGCCAAACAGCACGGCAGTGCCAAAGATGCCTATCAAGGTGCGTTTGATCCAGGTCTTCACGGTGAGATCCCTCCAGGGGGGTTGAACATGGACGCCATCGTCGCGCTGCGGCCCCGGGGCGTCCTGTCAGACGGGTATCGGCGTGTATCGATTTTTGTCAGTCGCGCTGACAGGCCGGCCAGCGCTGCGGCTGGCTATGCTGGGGCGATGACCATCCCCACGCTGGCGCCGCTGCTGGTCCATGCCGACCCCTGGCTGGTGGTGGCCGACAAGCCCGCCGGCCTGCTGTGCGTGCCCGGGCGCGGCGCCGACAAGGCCGACTGCCTGGCCAGCCGGGTGGCCGAGATGGTTGCGGATGCCCTGGTGGTGCACCGGCTGGACATGGCCACCTCGGGGCTGGTGGTGTTCGGCCGGGGCGCGGCGATGCAGCGTGCGCTGTCAATGGCCTTTGCCGCGCGCCAGGTGCACAAGGCGTACCAGGCGGTGGTGGCCGGGCTTCCGGCCGAGGACCGGGGTGAGATCGCGCTGCCGCTGTCGGCCGACTGGCCGCACCGGCCGCGCCAGCAGGTGGACCTGCTGGCCGGCAAGCCCTCACTCACCCGCTGGACCGTGTTGCAGCGCGACCTGCCGGCCGGCACCAGCCGCCTGCAGCTGAGCCCGGTGACCGGCCGCAGCCACCAGCTTCGGGTGCATCTGGCCGCCATCGGCCACCCCATCCTGGGCGACGCGCTGTATGCCGACACAGCCTGGGCCGCCGCCGCGCCGCGCCTGCTGCTGCATGCCAGCGATCTGGCGATCCCGGCCCTGCCCGAGACCGGCGGGCCGGCGCAGGGCTGGCAGTTCCACAGCCCGACGCCGTTCTGAACATTCTTGAGAAACAGAACCGTTCATGGGCGCCGGATCGGCCCCATCCCCCTGCCAGGGGGAAGCTTGGGACGGGGTTTCGGCGTTGGCGTCGCACCGGCTTTCGACCCCCACCCCAGCCCTCCCCCTGCCCGGGGGAGGGGGCCCAAGCCGCCCCCTATCATCCCGGCATGCCCTCCACCCTTGCACGCCGGGCCCCCCTCAGCGGCCTGGGCCACAGCGCCCTGGCCTGGCTGGCCGGCTGGTGGCAGGTGCTGCACCTGGGCGCGGTGCTGCTGGTGCTGTTGTTGACGCCCGCCACCCTGGGCCAGGCCGGCCACCGCCAGGCGCTGGCGCACCAGTTCTACGGCGCCGGCGGGCGCATCGTGCTGGGCTACAGCGTGGTTTCGGCGCTGCTCAGCCTGGTGGTGATCCGCATCGTGGTGGTCACCTCGCTGAGCTACGGGCTGTCGCAGTACGCGCTGGAGATGGTGGTGCGGGTGCTGGTGCTGGAGCTGATCCCGCTGACCGCCGCGCTGTTTGCGGCACTCCGGGTGGCCCTGCCCAACGGCGCCGAGGTGGCGCGGATGCGCCGGCGCGGCGATTTCGAGGCCCTGGCCCAGGCCGGCATCGACCCCTTGGGCCGCGAGGTGCTGCCCCGGGTGCTGGCGGCGATGTTCGCGGTGGCCATGCTGGCCGCGGTCAGCAGCGTGATCACCTTGCTGCTGGCCTATCTGTCGGTGCATGGCTTCACGCTGGGCGGCTTCGAGCGCTACACCCGCACCGTGGGCCGGGTCTTCAGCCCGGCGCTCAGCCTGATCTTTGTGCTCAAGCTGCTGCTGTCGAGTGCAGCGGTGGCGCTGATCCCGATGGCCGCCGCGCTGCAGGCCGGCCCCGGTGGCCGCAGCAACACCAGCGCCGCGCTGCAGGGCCTGGTGCGGATGCTGCTGTTGCTGCTGCTGATCGAGGCCGCGTCGCTGGTGGGCAACTACTATTGAAGGCCGCTGCCCGCCGCGCCAAACCCGCACGATGAGCCCTCCCCTGCCACCGATGCCGCCCGAAAATCGATCGCCCGCGCCACCCCTGGAGGCGCCCGCGATGGCGCCGGCGCCCGATGCCCTGCCGTTGGTGCCGGTACGCCACCTCGAAGCCAAGGCCGCCGGGCTGCTGTTGCTGCTGTTGGCGCTGTTGTGCGGCGCCGTCGGCTATGTGATGTTTGCGCGCGGCGTGTTCGAGGCCCACCAGCGCCTGGTGCTGATCGCCGACGATTCCGAGGGCGTGGTGGTGGGCATGGACCTGACCTTCTCGGGCTTCCCCATCGGCCGGGTGCGGGCCATCGAGCTGG
>JANLZT010000458.1:0-2480 GCA_031366465.1 Betaproteobacteria bacterium
CATCATGCAACCGACCCGGACACACCGCAAAGTGCTGCCGGTGGGGCGCAGGGTCGATGCGGATCGGCCGGCCGCCGGTTCAAGCCGTCGGTGACTGCATGCATTGGCCGCCGATCTTCACCAACGTTCGAACGGCCGGGCTCTATCCGATTGCATACTTATCAGAATTTATGTATTCTGTCCGGTATCAAAAGCCAAGGATCAATCGATGGGCAGGGTGGCAAACGCAGCAATCATCACCGGCGCAGGCAGCGGCATAGGCCGGGCGATTGCGTTGCGCCTGGCGCATGACGGCTGGGATGTCGGCGTGATCGATCTCGACCCGGCCGGCGCCACCGAGACCGCCGCCTTGGTGCGGCAGCTGGGCCGGCGCGCGGCAATGGCCAGTGCCGACGTCAGCCGGGCCGCCAGTCTGCGCGGCGCGGTGCAAGGCCTGGCCGACGCGCTCGGCCCGATTGGCGTGCTGGTCAACAACGCCGGCATCCTGCGCACCGCCAGGTTCATCGATATCTCCGAGACCGACTGGCGCGACACGATGTCGGTCAACCTGGACGGGGTGTTCCATGGCTGCCAGGCGGTGCTGCCCGGCATGCTGGCGCAAGGCGCCGGCTGCATCGTCAACATGTCGTCCTGGACCGGCAAGCAAGGCGTGCCCAACCATGCGGCCTACAGCGCCTCCAAAGCCGCCGTGATCGCGCTGACCCAGAGCCTGGCCGGTGAGGTGGCGGCCCAGGGCATCCGCGTCAACGCCGTCTGCCCGGGCGTGATCGTGGACACCGCGATGCGCGACCAGGCCGAGGCCTTGAACCGGGCCCAGGGTTTGCCCGATGTCGATGCCCGCGTGAAGTCGCTGGTGCCGATGCGCCGTGCCGGGCTGCCCACCGAGGTGGCCCATGTGGTCGCTTTTCTGGTGTCTGACAACGCGTCCTACATGACCGGCCAGGCCCTCAACATCACAGGTGGCTTGTGGATGAACTGAAACAATCGCCGGCGCCCCAAGCGCCCCAAGCGCCCCAAGCGGCCCAAGCGCCCCAAGCGCCCCAAGCGGCCCATACGCGCGTGGACGCGGTCGTCATCGGCGCCGGTTTTGCCGGCCTCTACATGCTGTACCGGCTGCGACAGTTGGGGCTGTCGGCTCGGGTGATCGAGGCCGGCGACGGCGTCGGCGGCACCTGGTACTGGAACCGCTACCCCGGCGCGCGCTGCGATGTCGAGAGCCTGCAGTACTCCTACTCCTTCGACGAGGCGCTGCAGCAGGAATGGGTGTGGACCGAGCGCTACCCCCAGCAGGCCGAGATCCTGCGCTACATCAACCATGTGGCCGACCGCTTCGAGCTGCGTCGCGACATCCAGCTTTGCACCCGCGTCACCCAGGCCCGCTACGACGAGGGCCTGGGCCTTTGGCAAGTGGCCACCGACCAGGGCGATGCGCTGAGCGCGCGCTTCGTGATTTCGGCGGCCGGCTGCTTGTCCAGCGCCCGGGTGCCCGACCTGCCCGGGCTGGACAGCTTCCAGGGCCGGCAGTACCACACCGGCCACTGGCCGCATGAGCCCGTGGATTTCAGCGGCCAGCGGGTGGGCGTGATCGGCACCGGCTCGTCGGGCATCCAGACGATTCCCGTGATCGCCGCCCAAGCCGCGCAACTGGTGGTGTTCCAGCGCACGCCCAATTTCAGCATCCCGGCCTGGAACCGGCCGCTGCCGCTGCCCGACCAGCAGGCCTGGAAGCAAGACTATGCCGACCACCGCCAGAGGGCCCGCAGCACCCGCTCGGGCATCCTCTATGACTACAGCCAGCGCGCCGCCTTTGATGTGAGCGCCGACGAGCGCGAGGCCGAGTACCAGCGGCGCTGGGCCCGCGGCGGCGCCAACTTCACCCACGCCTTCAACGACATCTACAGCGACCAGCAGGCCAACGACACTGCCGCCGAGTTTGTGCGCGGCCAGATCCGCCAACGGGTGCAAGACCCTGGCCGCGCGGCGATGCTGTCGCCCACCGACCACGCCATCGGCACCAAGCGCATCTGCGTCGATAGCGACTACTTCGAAACCTTCAACCAGCCGCATGTCGATCTGGTCGACCTGAGGGCCACGCCTATCGAGGCCATCGAGGCCACCGGCATCCGAACCACTGCCCAGTTCCATGCGCTGGACAGCATCGTCTTTGCCACCGGCTATGACGCCGTCACCGGCTCGCTGGACCGCATCGACATCATCGGCAAGGGCGGCCAGTCGCTCAAGGCCAAGTGGTCGGCCGGGCCGCGTACCTACCTGGGGTTGTCCTGCGCCGGCTTCCCCAATCTGTTCCTGATCACCGGGCCGCAAAGCCCGTCCGTGCTGACCAATGTGGTGGTGGCCATCGAACAGCATGTGGGCTGGATTGCCGGCTGCCTGCAGCACATGCAGGCCCAGGGCCTGCACAGCGCCGAGCCCAGCCTGCAGGCTGAAAACGACTGGGTGGACCACGTCACCGAGGTTGC
>JANLZT010000513.1:0-1552 GCA_031366465.1 Betaproteobacteria bacterium
GGCCGCTTGCTGGCCGCCGCGCCGGCCTACCTCAAAAACCATTCCTACGGCGAGTACGTCTTCGACTGGGCCTGGGCCGATGCCTACCAGCGCCACGGCCTGCGCTATTACCCCAAGCTGCTGGTGGCGGTGCCCTTCACGCCGGTGCCGGGCAGCCGATTGATGGCCGTGGATGCCAGCGCCCGCAGCAGGCTGCTGGCAGCGCTGGGCCAGTTGGCGCGCCAGCTCAAGGCATCGTCGGTGCATCTGCTGTTCCATGACGAGACGGATGCTGCGGCCATCGATGCACCGGCCCCGTCAGACCAGGCCTGGCTGGTGCGGCACGGTGTGCAGTTCCACTGGACCCAGGATCCGCAACACCCCTGGCCCAGCTTTGAGGCTTTCATCGCCAGCCTGCTGCGCGACAAGCGCAAGAAGATCGCGCAGGAGCGCCGCCGGGTGACTGACGCCGGCATCACTTTCAGTGCCCACCTGGGGCCCGAGATAAGCCCGGCGCTGTGGCGCTTCTTCCACCACTGCTACACGCTGACCTACCAGGCCCACGGGTCCACGCCCTACCTCAGCCTGGCCTTCTTTGAGGCCATGGCCGCCACGCTGCCCGAGCATTGGGTGATGTTTGTCGGCCAGCGGGAGGGTGTGCCGCTGGGGGCGTCCCTGGTGGCGCTGGACCCGGAACAGCGCCAGGCCTATGGCCGCTACTGGGGCTGCACCGACTATGTGCCTTGCCTGCACTTCGAGGCCTGCTACTACCAGCCGCTGCAGTGGTGCATCGCCAACGGCTACCAGCGTTTTGAGGGCGGCGCCCAGGGTGAACACAAGATGGCGCGCGGCCTGCTGCCGGTGGGCACCCGGTCAGCGCACTGGCTGGCGCACCCGCAGTTCTCGCGCGCGGTGCAGGATTTTCTGGCGCAGGAGGGGGCCGGCGTGGCGTCCTATGTGAACGAGCTGCGCGAGCACAACCCGTTCAAGACCGGTGGCTGATCAGGCCTGGGTGCGCGCGGCCTCGAAGTTGGCGATGCCGGTCAGGATCTCCTGGTGCGCACCCTCCGGCCCGGTCCAACCGGTGACCTTCACCCACTTGCCCACCTCCAGGTCTTTGTAGTGCTCGAAGAAGTGCTGGATGGTCTTGATGCGCAGCGGGTTCAGATCCTCGGGCTTCTTCCACTGGCTGTAGATTGACAGCACCTTGTCGATGGGCACCGCCAGCAGCTTGTTGTCGCCGCCGGCCTCGTCCTCCATCATCATCATGCCAACCGCCCGGCAGGTGACCACCACGCCCGGGATCAGCGGCACCGGGGTGATCACCAGCACGTCCACCGGGTCGCCATCGTCCGACAAGGTGTTGGGGATGTAGCCGTAATTGCACGGGTAGTGCATGGCGGTGCTCATGAAGCGGTCGACAAACAACGCACCGGTTTCGTGGTCGACCTCGTACTTGATCGGGTCGGCATTCATCGGGATCTCGATGATCACGTTGAACTCTTCGGGCGCCTTGGCGCCGGGCGTCACGTTGTGCAGGCTCATGGTGTTAGGGCTCGCTGGCGGAGGGTTG
>JANLZT010000531.1:0-4065 GCA_031366465.1 Betaproteobacteria bacterium
GGCTCGGGCAAGGCCACGCCGAGCCCGCGGAAGTAGGCCGCCACCTCGAACAACAGCCGGTAGCGGCCGGGCGCCATGGCCTGGGCGTCCAGCAGCGGCCCGGCCGGGTGGCGGCCGTCGTCATTGAGCTTGAAGCAGGCCAGCGTGACAGCGCCGCCGCTGCCCAGCCGTTGCAAGGTCACGCCCATGCCGGCGGCCGGGCAGCCGTTCATGGTGTCGAGCACATGGGTGCTGAGGTGTCCCATCAATCAATCCTTGGCGGTTGGCAGGGTGAACAATAGTGTATACACTTTAGGCCACTCTGCAACCCAAAGAACCGCTCCCGCGCTTGTCCCAGCCCATGGCCAGTCCCACCCGTCCGCTCAAGGTTGTGGCGCCGGCCGTGCCGGCCCAGGGGCCCCCGGCCGGCGCCACCGAGCGCATCGTCGAGTCCATCACCAGCGCCATCGTCGAGCGCCGCTTGATGCCCGGCACCAAGCTGGCCGAGCAAAAGATCGCCGACATCTTCCAGGTCTCGCGCACCCTCGTGCGCCAGGCGCTCAACCAGCTCAGCCGCGACCGCCTGGTGACGCTGGCCCCCGCCCGTGGCGCCTTTGTGGCGATGCCCAGCGTGGACGAGGCGCGCCAGGTTTTTGAGGTGCGGGCGATGTTGGAGGCGGCGATGGCCCGCCAACTGTGCGAGCGCATCAGCGACCGCCAGATCACCGAGCTGCGCGATCACCTGCGCGACGAGGCCGCAGCCATCGTCCGCACCGATGTGCCGGGCCGCACCCGGCTGCTGGCCGACTTTCATGGGGTGCTGGCGCGGCTGCTGGGCAACCAGGTGCTGGCGCAATTGCTGGCCGACCTGCTCAGCCGCTCGTCCTTGATCGCGCTGATGTACCAGTCGTCGCATTCGGCCGAACACTCGCAGCAAGAGCATGTGCTGATTGTCGATGCGCTGGAGCGCCGCGACGGCGCCGCCGCCGCCCGGCTGATGGTCGAGCACATCGCCAGTGTCGAGCGCAATTTGCGGCTTGATCCACACACCACCGATTTGTCCGCTGCCCTGCTGCCCGCAGGCTGATTGCCATGCCACTGCTTGCCCCCTCCGACGCCGCCGGCACAGCCCCCGCACGCTACCCGCGCGATCTGGCCGGTCATGGCCGCCACCCGCCCCAGGCCCGGTGGCCGGGTGGTGCCCGGGTGGCGCTGCAATTTGTGCTCAATTTTGAAGAGGGCGGCGAGAACTCGGTGCTGCATGGCGACGCTGGCAGTGAGCAGTTTTTGTCCGAAATGTTCAACCCGCCGGCCTATGCCGCGCGCCATCTCAGCATGGAGAGCGTCTACGAGTACGGCTCGCGTGTGGGGGTGTGGCGCTTGCTGCGCGAGTTTGAGCGGCGCGGCCTGCCGCTCACGGTGTTTGGCGTGGCGATGGCGTTGCAGCGCTGCCCGGACGTGACGGCCGCGTTTGTCGAACTCGGCCACGAGATCGCCTGCCATGGCTGGCGCTGGATCCACTACCAGGGCCTGGACGAATCGACAGAGCGCGCGCATCTGCAGCAGGGCATGCAAATCATCGCCCAGCTCACCGGTCAGGCGCCACTGGGCTGGTACACCGGCCGCGACAGCCCCAACACCCGCCGCCTGGTCGCCGACCATGGCGGCCTGGCTTACGACAGCGACCACTACGGCGACGACCTGCCCTTCTGGCTGCAGGTGCGCAAGACCGATGGCGCGCTGGCGCCGCACCTGGTCGTGCCCTACACGCTGGACTGCAATGACATGCGCTTTTCGCTGCCCCAGGGCTTCAGCCACGGCGACGAGTTCTTCCAGTACCTGCGCGATGCCTTCGACGTGCACTATGCCGAGGGCGATGAGCGCCCGGCCATGATGAGCATCGGCATGCACTGCCGCCTGCTGGGCCGGCCCGGCCGGATGCGCGCGCTGCAGCGCTTTCTGGACCATGTGCAGGCCCATGACCGGGTCTGGGTGGCGCGCCGCATCGACATTGCCCGCCACTGGCAAGTGAACCATCCCTTCAACCCCGACACCGCCTTTGTGTGGGACTGACCATGCCGCTGACGCTCGATCAAATCAACCATGCTGACCAGGCGGCCTTCACCGCCCTGCTGGACGGCACCTATGAGCATTCACCCTGGATCGCCCACGCCGCCTGGCAGCAGCGGCCGGCCGCGGGTTTTGCATCGCTGGCGCAGTTGAAGCTCGCCATGGTGCAGGTGGTGCGCGGCGCCGGCCATGACACGCAGGTGGCGCTGATCCGCGCCCACCCCGAGCTGGCCGGCAAGGCCATGGTCAGCAAGACGCTCACCGCTGAGTCGACGCTGGAGCAAGGCAAGGCCGGCCTGACCGACTGCACAGCGGCCGAATTTGCGCGCATCCAGCAGCTCAATGCCGACTACAAGGCGCGCTTTGGCTTCCCCTTCATCCTGGCGGTGCGCGGGCCGCGCGGCCTGGGCCTGGGCAAGGCCGAGATCATCGCCACCTTTGCCCGCCGCCTGGCCCATCACCCGGATGACGAGCTGACTGAGTGCCTGCGCAACATCCACCGCATTGCCGAGATCCGCCTGGCCGACAAGTTTGGCCAGCCGCCCAGCCAGGGCAACCAGGTCTGGGATTGGGCCGAGGCCCTGGCCGTGCACACCGACCCCGGCTATGCCGAGCGGGGTGAGTTGACCGTCACCTACCTGACCGACGCCCACCGCGCCTGCGCGGCCCAATTGCAGCGCTGGATGCTGGACGACTGCGGCTTTGATGAGGCCCACATCGATGCTGTGGGCAATGTCGTGGGCCTCTACCTGGGCGCCCACCACGGCAGCGACCGCAGCGCCGACAGCGCCCAGCGCCTGCTGACCGGCAGCCACTTTGATACCGTGCGCAACGGCGGCAAGTACGACGGCCGCCTGGGCATCCTGGTGCCGATGGCCTGCGTGCAGGCCCTGCACCGTGCCGGCCGGCGCCTGCCCTTTGATCTGGAGGTGGTGGGCTTTGCCGAAGAAGAAGGCCAGC
This sequence comes from Betaproteobacteria bacterium, assembly GCA_031366465.1. Taxonomy (GTDB): domain Bacteria; phylum Pseudomonadota; class Gammaproteobacteria; order Burkholderiales; family Burkholderiaceae_C; genus Pseudaquabacterium. The sequence continues at coordinate 3,010 of JANLZT010000531.1, forward strand.
GCTACAAGGCTGTCTTCCTGGGCTCGGGCGCGCTGGTTGGCCAGTTTGATGCCGCCTGGCTGGACCAGCAGGATGCCGATGGCATCGCCATGCGCGACGCGATGGCCCGGGCCGGCCTGAACCCGGCCGACATCCCCGGCCTGCGGCGCGACCCGGCCCGCTACCAGGCCTTTGTCGAGGTGCACATCGAGCAGGGGCCGGTGCTCAATGCGCTGGATCTGCCGCTGGGCGTGGTCACTTCGATCAACGGCAGCGTGCGTTTCCTGGGCCAGATCACCGGCATGGCCAGCCATGCCGGCACCACGCCGATGGGCAGCCGGCGCGACGCCGCCGCCGGTGCCGCTGAGTTGGCTTTGCTGGTAGAGCGCCGCGCCGCCCAGGTGCCCAATCTGGTGGCCACCATGGGCCAGCTGACGGTGCCCAACGGCTCGATCAATGTGGTGCCGGGGGCCTGCCATTTCAGCCTGGACATCCGCGCCACCACCAACGCGGTGCGCGATGCCTGCGCCGCCGATGTGCGGGCCGGGCTGGCAGCGCTGTGTGATCGGCGCGGTCTGGCCTTCACGCTTGAAGAAACCATGCGCGCCGCCGCCGCCCCCAGTGCAGCCGCCTGGCAACAGCGCTGGGAGCGGGCGGTGTCGGCCCTCGGCCTGCCGCCCTACACCTTGCCCAGCGGCGCCGGCCACGATGCGATGAAGCTGCACGAGGCCATGCCGCAGGCCATGCTGTTCATGCGCGGCGGCAATGCCGGCATCAGCCACAACCCGCTGGAGACCATCAGCAACCACGACACCGAGCTGTGCGTGCTGGCCTTCCAGACCTTGCTTGACCAACTGGCCACCGACTTGAAGTGAATCCCCCCCGAAGCGCCTTCGGCGCTCCCCCCAGGGGGGGGCGCCGCCAGTGGCCCGGCGAAGCCGGTTCCACGGCGTCTGCTTGGCCAGACGGGATCGATTCGTCACGCTTGCCGCTTCGGCGGCTTTGAGAACTGACATGAACAACGGTATGAACCCAGCCACCTACGTCGCCCTCGATGCCTGGATCGATGCCCACTTC
>JANLZT010000065.1:0-11131 GCA_031366465.1 Betaproteobacteria bacterium
CGCCACCGCCCTCGATGTCCAGCCGCACCGCCTTGGCGGTCTCCTTGGCGGCCTGGCGCACCACCCGGTAGAGGCGCTCGGACAGGCCCTCGAACTCCACCATCCGGGTGCGCAGCAGGTCGTCCTGCATGTCGCGCGTCATGCGCGCCTGGTGGGCCAGCGCGTCCTCGGTGGACTGCAGGGTGCGCTGCAGGCCACGCTGCACGGTGGCGACGTCGGACACCGACTCGGCCATCATGCGGGTGAGCTCTTGAAAGCGGGTGAAGCGGTCCATCTCCAGCGGGTCGAACTCCAGCAGCGCCGCCCGCGCGGCCTCCAGCCGGGTGCCGATCTGGGTCTCGGCCTGCAGCTCGATGTCACGCAACTGGGCGCGCAGGCGCTCCAGGTTGTCGGTCAGGTCGGCCAGGCCGCCCTTGAGCTGGCCGACATCGGACTCGATGCGGGCCCGGGTGATGCTGACCTCACCGGCATGGTTGACCAGCCGGTCCAGCAGCGGCGCCCGCACCCGCACCGAGCCCGCCGCCGCCAGGCCCGCGGGCCGTGCTGCCGTCGCGTCGGCCTGGCCCGGGATGGCTGCGAAACGCTGCCAATCGATGTTGCGGCCCGCCGACGCCGGCAGCGCCGAAGGCGCGGCAGGGGCAGCGGCCCGACGCCGGGCAGGCGCCGCTTCGGGTTTGGCGGCCGGGCCGGCGGGCGCCGAGGCGGCCGGCGCTACCGCCTTGGCCGGCGCGGGGGCAGCTAGCGGCGCGACTGGGGCAAGGGCAGCTGCGGCGGCGACCGGCGTCTTGCGCAGCACGTCAAAGCCGGCCTCCAGCACATCGGCGTGGGACACCAGCAGCTCAATGGCGGCCGGGCTGGTGCGCTCGGGGTCAGCGGCCAGGCGCTCGACCTGGGTCTCAAGCCGGTGCGACAGCTCACCCAGGCGCATCGCCCCGGCCAGTCGCGCGCTGCCCTTGAAGGTGTGCAGGCTGCGCATGCAGGCCGACGCGGCCTCGCGCGCCGACGGCCGCTGGGCCCATTCGCGCAGCCGGGTCTGCAACTGCAGCAGCAGCTCTTGGGCCTCCTCGACAAAGATCGGGAACAGCTCGGCATCGACCGCATCGACCTGGTCGATGTCGTCGTCGAAGGCCGGCCCGCTGTCGGCGCCGCGCAGCGCCACGGGGGGCGTGGCCGCCAGGGCCACGAAGGGCCGCAGGGCCGCCCGGCCGAGACTGGTCTGGCCATCGGCAAGCTGCTCAAGGCTGGATGGCGCCGCCGCCAGGCTGGCGGGTGCGACGGTTGGTGCGGCTGCGGTCAACTCGGATGCTGCAGGCGATGTAGGCGCGGCGTGGACCAGCTCGCGCAGGGCCTTGAGCAAGTCGGCGTCGGCGCTGTTGAGGAAGCCGGCCGCGAACAGGTGCAGCAGGCGGCGGATCTCGTCGGCAGCCTGGCTGAACAGCCGCGACTCGGCGCCCTGGCCATGGCCGCGGGCCTGCGCTCGGTCGAGCGCATGTTCCAGCTCGCGCGCCAGCAGCGACAGATCGGTATAGCCCACCGCGCCCGAGTTGCCGGCCAGCGAATGCGCCAGTGCCACGGCGTTCTCACCCACCGCCCGGTGCTGCTCCAACGACCATTCGGCCAGCTCGATGCCCAGGCGGCGCGACAGCTCATCGGCCTCATTGAGGTAGATGTTGAACAGCGGGATGCCGATGCGCAGGGGGCCGATTTGACGGTAGGCCTCGCCCTCCACAGCCGGCGCCATGGCCTGCAGCTTGGGCACCGCGTCGCTCGCGCCGCCCGACGCGGTGGCCGGCGGCGGCGGGGTGTCGCTGCGCTGGGCAGGCGGGCCCTCCAGCACCTCGGTCGGCTCGGGCAGTTTGGGCGCGGGTGCTGGCGGCATGGGCGCCAGCTCATCGAGCACCAGGTCCAGGGTCTGCGCGTCGTCAGCCGGGTCACCAAAGCCCAGCACCAGGTCGAGCACCGGGTCGGCCACCGGGGCAGCTTCGGCCGGCGTACCGGATGGCAGCAAGGCTTCGACGCGGGTCACCGTGTCGTGGGGCGCGGGCGTGTGCGTGGGCGTAAACCTGGGCGACAGCAGCGGCAGGCTGTGCTCAGCCAGGCCTGGCGCATCGAGCGCCCGGTCATGCGCCGCCGCCTCGCCTACCGCCTCGCCTAATGATTCCGGGCCGTCCAGGTCGGCCTGCACGGTGTCGCCTGAGGCGATGCGCGGCCATGCGTCAGGCGCCGGATCGAGCGGGGTCACATCCCGTGCCCGCAAGACCGGGCTGGTGGGCGGCAGCAGATCCAGGTCAGCCGCCGAGGGCAGGCCAGGCACCCGCCGCTGCAGGCCTCCTGCCGCATCCGGCAGGGCGGTGTCGGTGACGGTGTCCGACGGCTCGGCCGCTGCGGGCCGGCGCTGCTGGGCCCGCAGGGCATCGGCCGGGGTGGCCAGCCGGGCCGACTCAAAGGCGCTGGCGTCACCGGTCGCCAGGGCTTGCACCCAGCGTGAGAAATAGCTGCAGGCGCCCAGGCTGAACTCGCGCAAGTCGTGGTCGGCGCTGGCAGCGGGCTCGGACAGGCGGGCGTTGTACAACTGCTCACAGGCCCAGGCCGCCTCGCCAAAAGCCCCCAGGCCCACCATCCGGGCACTGCCCTTGAGGGTGTGAAAGGCACGCCGCACGGTGGTGAAGGCCGCTGCATCGTCGTGCCGGCTGGCCAGGTCGGCCAGGGCTGCCCGGGCATTGACCAGCACCTCGCGGGCTTCGTCGAGGAACACCTCGCGCATCTCGGGGTCGTCTTCGAGGCCGCTGGACACCAGGGTCGAGGCGGCGCCGCCATCGACCGTCACCGTCGCCACCGCGGTCATCCCCGGTCCGCCCGGCGCCGTGGCAGCGGCCGACGCGGCGTCCGCCTGGTGCACCCCGGCCTGGGTGGTGGCTTGCACGGCCTGGCCGGCGTCGAGCAGCGGCAGGCCCTGCAGGCCCATAGTCGCGGCGCTGCGCTGCACCACCCGGGCCTGCTTGACGATGCGGTCGAACTCCAGCGTCACCGCCAGCGCATCGGTGTCGGCCGGCGAGCCGTCGTGCGGGGCCGCCGCGGTGTCCATCGCGTCGAATCCGGTCGGCCGGTCTTCGCGCGCCATCACCGCCGCCAGCGAGCCGGTCTCGGCATTGAAGCGGAACAGCGACTTGGCCATCTGCGGCTGCACGCTGACCATGTCGATCAGGAAGCTCAAGGCCCCCAGGTTGTCGGCCAGGCGGTCGAAGGTGCCGGTCTCGATGGCGCGCTGCGGTTGGACCTCGGTGCTGGCCAGTGCGTCAACATCGTCGCGCATGCGCAGCACGGCCTGCGAGGCCTGGTCCAGCCCCAGCACCGACAGCACACCGCGCATCGCCGACAACTGGCCGGGCACCGGGATCAGCAGCTCGCGCTGGGTCGGGTTGCGGAAGTACTGATCGATGTTTTTCTCGATCTCGGACAAGGACGCCCGCAACTCCTGCACCACGCTGCCCATGGTCTGGCGATCAGAGACGCGGCGGTAGAGCTCCTCCATCCAAAGCTCCAGCGTGCCCGGGTCGCGCGCCTGGCGCACCGCGTCCACCCGCTGCGCCAGCCGCTGGATGCGCAGCGCGCCATCGGCATGGTCGAAATCACCGTCGTCCAGCGACGCATCCAGGTAGAGCAGCGCGGTGGCCACTTCCATCGCCAGCTCGGCCGGTGGCTCGGCGCCCAAGGCCGTGGTGTGCCCCACCGCCACCTGCAGCGACCGGCCCAGCAGGCCGCCGTCGGGGTACAGGCGGGTGAGTGAATCGGTGACCAGCGCAAATTGCTCGGCCAGCCCGCCCAGCCGGGCCAGGTCACCGCCGGCCACTGCCGACCAGACCTCCTTGGCAGCCGCTACACGCTTGCGGGCCTGCGCCACCCAGGCCGGGTCAAAGCGGCCCAGCCTGGCGTTGGCATAGTCCACCGGCGTCACATCGGCCAACTGGTAGCCCTGCCGCACCGCCTGCAGGCGCGGCCCGGCGGGCAGAGCTGGGCGCGGCGCGGCCTGGCCGCAGAAGAACAGCAGGTCATGGGCCAGGCGCTCCGAGGGCTCGGAGCCTTCGCCGGCCCGCATTTGCGACAGCAGCCGCGAGCCCAGGCGCTTGCTGTAGGGGTCGAGCTGCAGCAGGCCATCGGCCTGGGCCTCGAAGAATCCGGCGGCCAATTGCCACAGCGTGGCCAGGCGGCTGTGCGGCGCATTCGGCCCGGACTGCAGCCGGCCCTGGTCGCGTGCGGCGGCCTGGGCGCCGGCCGCCAGGCCGGCAAAGACCTCGCTCATGCGGCCGGCCACGCTGGGCGGGGCACCGCGCATCAGCGCCAGCAAGTCGGCCTCGATCAGGTTGACGGTGGGCTCATCGGGGTGGCGCGGCGCCACGCCGCTGTCGAGCACCGCCTCGCGCCAGGCCCATTCGACCGACCACAGGTCGGCCGGATGCACCCGCTGGGCACCCGCCAGCTCCTGCAAGGCCTTGTACTGCGGGAACAAGGCCAACGTGGAGACCGGCTTGCCGGCCAGGCGGCGGTCGATGTACTCGAGCAAGGCAAACGAGCCATGCTCGATGGCCTCCACCGCCGCCAGGGTGACCAGCTTGGGGCGGCTGCTGATGCGCTGCAAGGCGGCCTCGGCGGCGCGCAACAGCTCGGCCGCCCGGCCCAGGCCGACCAGCTCCAGTACGCCCACGCTCTGGTGCAACTGGCTGCGCGCCTGGCGCAGCACATTTGGGTCGATGGTGTCGAGGTCGCTGCGCTGCTCTTGCTCTTTGAGGTAGCGGCGCAGCGCCTTGTGCGCGGTTTCGAGTGACCGACGCAACTCCTCCTGCACCCAGGACAGGGCGCTGAGAGGGTCCTGCACACCAGGATCGCTGATCGCCGCCATGGATGAAAGGGTTCCGCAGTCCGGCTCAGACTCTTAGGCGATCTTGAAGCGCGACACCGACTGCCTCAGCTCCTCGGCGGTGCGCGACAGCTCGCGCACCATGTGGGCGGTCGACCGGGTGCCCTCGCCGGTCTGGGCGGTGACGTTGAAGATGTGCTGGATATTGCTGGCCACCACATTGGCCGAATCGGCCTCACTCAGCGCCTGCGCCGAGATGTGCTCGATCAGATCGGCCAGGCGGCGCGTCACCCGGTCAATGTCGCCCAGCGCGGCGCCGGTGGCGTCCGACAGGCGGGCGCCGTCCACCACCCCTTGGGTTGAGCGCGCCATCGCGGCCACCGCGTCCTGGGTGTCGGTCTGGATGGTCTTGACCAGCGCCGAGATCTGCCGCGTGGCATCACCCGAGCGCTCGGCCAGGCGCTGCACCTCCTCGGCCACCACCGAGAAACCCCGGCCGGCCTCACCGGCCGAGGCCGCCTGGATGGCGGCATTGAGCGCCAGCACATTGGTCTGCTCGGTGATGTCGGAGATCAACTCGGTGATCTCGCCGATCTCTTGCGACGATTCACCCAGGCGCTTGATGCGCTTGGAGGTCTCCTGGATCTGGTCGCGGATGGCGTTCATGCCGCCGATCGAGTTCTGCACCGCCGTCAGGCCGGACTCGGCCGCCTGCAGCGATTGCCGGGCCACCTGCGCCGTCTGTTGCGCCTGGGCCGAGACCTCGTTGATCCGGGTGGCCATCTTCAGCACCGAGTCGCCGGTCTCGCGGATCTCACGCAGTTGCTCATCCGACGCCGCCAGCAGATCGACCGAGTTGGTCTCGACCTGGCTGGTGGTCTCGGTCACCCGGCCGGCGGTGTCCTGCACCTGCGACACCAGGTTGCGCAGCTCTTCGACGGTGTAGTTGACCGAGTCGGCGATCGCGCCGGTGATGTCCTCGGTGACCGTGGCCTGCTGGGTCAGGTCGCCCTCGGCCACCGTCTGCAACTCGTTCATCAAACGAAGAATCGCGGCCTGGTTGGCATCGTTGACACGCTTGGCCTCCTGCTCCTGGCGCTCGGCCTCGACCCGCTGGCTCTCTGCCAACGCGGCGCGCAGCGCCTGGTCGGCCACATACAGGCGCAAGAAGCCCAGGCCACCGGCCACCACCAGGCCCAGCGCCAGCAACATCGCCACGCCGTGGATGAGCTGAAAGCCACCCTCGTTGGTGAGCAGGTCTTGCACCGACTGCAGGCCCTTGCGCAGCGGCTCGCTGTCGGTCACCACCGACAGCTGGGCATCGCGGGCGCTGACCAGGCCCTGCAGATTGCCCAGGATGGCGCTGGCCTGGGTGCGGGTCTGCTCATACTGCTGCAGCAGGCCCTGCAGCTTTTCCTTGATCTGCGGATCCTTGGTGCCGGGCAGGCGCAACTCGGCATTGCCGTTGAGCATGCCCTCGGTGATCTCGCGGAAGGTGTTCAAGTCCTTGCCCAGCAGAAACACCGCCTCGGAGCTGACGCCTTCCATGGTCAGGAACTCATTGGCGCTCTTGCCGATGCGCTGGGTCAGCATCACCAGTTGGCCGGCCTGCGACAACTCATTGGGCGTGGCGCCCTGCTGCAGCTTGAGCGACGAGATGGTCTCTGCCGTCTCCAGCAATTCAGACGCCTGGTTGTTGATGGTGCGCAGCGCCTGGCCAACTTGAGTGAGCGTCTTTTGCTGGGCCAAGACCAGGTTGGCGCTTTTCTCGGCGCGGTCGACCAATGGCATCAGCGGCTCCAGCAGGGTCTGGGCATCGCCGGGTGCCGCCGCGATGCCGGGGCTGCCGTCGCGCAGCGCCCGCGAATTGGCGGCCAGCACACTGGCGGCTTCCTTGACCTCTGCAAACGACGTCGCATTGCCCGCCATCGCCTGCGACACCGCCTTGGCCAGCCTTTGCGACTGCATCTGGGCCTGGCCGGTGGCCGCCACCTGGCCGGCATTGCGGTTGGCCGCCGACAAGGCCAGCACGGTGGCAAAGATCAGCAACAGCAGACCGGCCAGCACCATCGCCCCCAGGATGCGCTGCTGCTGCTCGATCGGCCGGTTGCCGATCACCGGCAGAGAATCACCGGCCTGGGCCCGGGTGGCCGCAGCGCCGGCTGCCAGCGCGCCCAACTGCGAGTCGGCGAAATCGTTGAACTGGGCCGACGCCGGCAGCTCGGAGATGATCGACTGACGCGCCGGGCCACCGTCCAGCGTGCCCCTGAGGGTGCTCACATCGCCATGGTGGCTGTCGATGCCGATGCGCGCGGTCACCTCGTCGGCATCGGCGGCTGCCTGCATGTCATCGAAGTTGTTCGCCACCGGTTGCGGTGCGCCGCCAGACCCGCTGCGGTCGGCCTTGAATCTGTCGAGCAAGCCCATCACATCCCCTTCGTCAGTCGCGCCACGGGCGCGCCATCCGCCGCTCAGCCTTCACCCCGTCAACCCGTGACTGCCAGGAACTGCGGCATCCGGGCCAGTTCCGCCAGATCGATCTCCTGCCAAAGACGCCCCGCCTCGTCGCGCCAGCGCGCCAGCGCAAACGCCGGCAGCGCCCCCTCGGCCGGCGCATTGTCAGGGCTTTGGGTGTCCACCTGCAGGTCGGCGGCATGGCGCAGGCCCTCCAGGCGGTCCACCAGCAAGGCCCCATTGACCTCCAGCGCGGTGTTGAATCCCACCAGCCGGCACTGCTGGGCCGGTGGTGCCTGGCCGCCCTCGCGCAGGCCCAGAAACGCCGCCAGGTCGACCACCGTGCAGACGCCGCCGCGCAGGTTGACCACGCCGGTCAACCAGGGCTGGGTATGGGGCACCGGCAGCACCGTGCCCAGCTTGAAGATCTCACCGGCCTGGCGCAGCGCAAACAACAGGCCCTGGCCGGCGCATTCAACGGCCAGCCAGGACACCCCGGCCTGCTCGGTGCGCACCTGCTGCATGCGCTCGGCCAGGCGGGTCTGCAGGTCGCGCAGGGATTGCTTGTTGGCCATGGTCGCGGCGTGGGCTGGGGCTCAGTCGAACTTGCGGATCTTGGCGATCAGCTCGTCGGCCTGCACCGGCTTGACGACGTAATCCTTGGCGCCCTGACGCAGGCCCCAGACCCGGTCGGTCTCCTGGTTCTTGCTGGTGCACATGATCACCGGCAGGTCGACATAACGCGGATCGCGGGTGATCGCGCGGGTGAGCTGGAAGCCGTTCTGCCCCGGCATCACCACGTCCATCAGGATCAGGTCGGGCTTGTCCTCGGCCAGGCGCTTGAGCGCCTCTTCGCCGCTCTCGGCGGTGCGCACCTGGTAGCCGCGCTTTTGCAGCAACTCGGACAGCACATGCAACTCGGTCTTGGAATCGTCGACCAACAAAATCTTCTGCACCGGCATGGTGGTTCTCCTGCGATCTCAGTAGGCAGGCATCAAGCCGGCCCCGGGGTGCACTGGTATTGGGTTGCCCGCCATCAGCGCGCTGGCGCTGCGCCGGCAGCGCCGTCGACCTGGGCCACCGCACCACCAAACTGTTGCACCGCGCGCAGCAGTTGATCCTTGGTGAAGGGCTTGGTGAGGTAGTCCTCAGACCCCACCATGCGGCCACGCGCCTTGTCAAACAGCCCGTCCTTGGACGACAGCATGATCACCGGCACATGCGCAAACTTGGGGTTGCGCTTGATGATCGCGCAGGTCTGGTAGCCATCGAGCCGCGGCATCAGGATGTCACAGAAAATCAGATGCGGCACATGGTCGTTGACCTTGGCCAGCGCATCAAACCCGTCCTCGGCCAGCACCACCTCGTGGCCACCTTGGCGCAAGAAGATCTCGGCGCTGCGACGGATGGTGTTGCTGTCGTCGATCACCAGCACCCGGGTTGGGGTGACAGCGGCGGGGGCCTCTAGATCATCCACTTCGGCTCCTGGTGGGGTGGGCGGTCAGGGGCGGTCAGATCTGGACCATTTCAAAATCTTCCTTGCGGGCACCGCACTCGGGGCAGGTCCAGTTCATGGACACATCGGCCCAGGCGGTGCCTGCGGCAATGCCATGCTCGGCATCCCCGGCGGCCTCGTCATAGATCCAGCCACAGATCAGACACATCCAGGTGCGCGGTTCGGTCACGTTATCGGTCAGTCACTACAATGAAGCGATCATTGTAGCCACGCCCTACCCGCCTTGACGTGGGCCGTTGGTGGGCCGTCATTGGTCCCTTGCGGCCCCTTGCGCAAGGGCTTGCTCCCGAAATCATCTACGGATCCGTTCATGGCCCCGAGTTCTCCCCCCACCACCGACGCCATGCCGGCCGACGCCAGCGATCCGTCGCTGCAGGACGCCACGGCACCGGCTTGCGTGATGAGCTTCAATGCGGCCGACCCCAGCGGGGCCGGTGGCCTGGGCGGCGACGTCAGCACCTTGGCCGCGATGGGCGCCCACGGCTTGCCGATCACCACCAGCATCCTGCTGCGCGACACCGCCGAGATCTTCGACCACCACGCCATCGATGCCGAGGTGGTGGCCGAGCAGGCCCGCACGGTGCTGGAAGACATCACCGTGGCCGGCTTCAAGGTTGGCTTTCTGGGCAGTGCCGATGCGGTGAGCGCGGTGGCCGAGATCCTGTCGGATTACCCCGATGTGCCGCTGGTCAGCTATTTGCCCAACCTGGGCTGGTTGGACGACGACCAGTCACAGCCCTACCTGGAGGCCTTCCGCGAGCTGATCCTGCCGGCCACCGAGGTGCTGGTGGGCAACCACAAGACCCTCACCGATTTCTTGCTGCCCGACTGGGACAGCGAGCGCCCGGCCTCGGCACGCGAGCTGGCGGTGGCCGCCGGTGAGCGCGGCACCCGCTTCGTGCTGGTCAGCGGCATCATGCTGGCGGCCAAGGCCAGCAAGGCCGGCAGCGAGCAGTTCATCGACAACGTGCTGGCCTCGCCCCAGGGCGCGCTCACCGGTGAGAAGTTCGAGATGTTCGAGACCTCCTTCGTGGGCGCCGGTGATACCTTGTCGGCCGCGCTGGCCGCACTGCTGGCGGCCGGCGCCGAGTTGCAGGCCGCTGTCGGCGAGGCCCTGGCCTTCATGGACCAGACGCTGGATTCAGGCTTTCGGCCCGGCATGGGCAATGTCGTCCCCGACCGCTTCTTCTGGGCCCTGCCACCGTCCGAAGACGGCGACGAGGCCGGCGCCGATGGCGACCCCGGGGCGTCCGAGCCCGAGCCGCCCGAGCCCAAGGGCAAGAACGCGCCCCGGCGCGTGCACTGATCCGCCCGCCCGCCCACCCGGCCGGCCACCCCATGCCGCGCCCACCCTCCTCTCTAACGCCCAGCTTGCGCGCCCAGCTTGCGCGCCCCACCCGCCCAGCCATGAGTTCCAACCAGCAACTGTTCGAGCGCGCCCAGCGGGTGATCCCCGGCGGCGTCAATTCACCGGTGCGCGCCTTCCGCGCGGTCGGCGGCACGCCGCGTTTCATCCGCCGCGCCCACGGCGCCTATATGTGGGACGCCGAGGGCCGGCGCTACATCGACTACATCGGCTCCTGGGGCCCGATGATCCTGGGCCACGGCCACCCGGCGGTGCTGGCCGCCGTGCAGCAAGCGGCGGTGGAGGGCTTCAGCTTCGGTGCGCCCACCGAGCGCGAGATCGAGCTGGCTGAGGCCATCATTGCCCTGGTGCCCAGCGTCGAGCAGCTGCGCCTGGTCAGCAGCGGCACCGAGGCCGGCATGAGCGCCATCCGCCTGGCGCGCGGTGCCACCGGCCGCAGCAAGATCATCAAGTTCGAGGGCTGCTACCACGGCCATGCCGACGCGCTGCTGGTCAAGGCCGGCTCGGGCCTGGCCACCTTTGGCCACCCAACCAGCGCCGGCGTGCCGGCCGAGGTGGTGCAGCACACCCTGGTGCTGGCTTACAACGACATCGATCAGATCGAGCAGGCCTTCAAACTGCATGGCCCCGAGATCGCCTGCGTGATGATCGAGCCGATCGCCGGCAACATGAACTTTGTGCGGGCGCAGCTGCCCTTCATGCAACGCATTCGCGAGCTGTGCACGCAGCACGGCGCGCTGTTGGTGTTCGATGAGGTGATGACCGGCTTCCGGGTGGCGCTGGGCGGGGCCCAGGCGATCTATGCCCAGGCCCTGCCCGGCTTCCAGCCCGACATCAGCGTGTTCGGCAAGGTGATCGGCGGCGGCATGCCGCTGGCGGCCTTTGGCAGCTCGCGCAAGATCATGCAACTGCTGGCGCCGCTGGGGCCGGTCTACCAGGC
>JANLZT010000567.1:0-1620 GCA_031366465.1 Betaproteobacteria bacterium
TGTAGCATATGATTCAAAGCATGTGGTCCTTGCTGCTCATCACCCTGCCGACCCAGCCCAATGCGGTGCGGCTGCGCCTGTGGCGCGCGCTCAAGGCCCTGGGCTGCGCCGCGCTGCGCGATGGCGCCTACCTGCTGCCGGCAGCGCAAGCGGCGGCACTCGATGCGCTGGCCGACCAGGCGCGGGCCCATGGCGGCACGGCGCAGGTGCTGGCGATGGCCCCGCGCGACGATGCCCAGCGCGACGAGACCCTGGCCCTGTTTGACCGCAGCGCTGCCTATGCCGGCTGGCGCCAGGACGCGCAGGCTCTGCAAGACGCGCTGCCCGGCCTGGCCGAGACCGAGGCCCGCCGCCGCCAGCGCGCGGTGGCCGACGCGCTGGCGGCGATACAGGCCACCGACTACTACCCCGGCAGCGCCGCAGCCCAGGCCGGCGCTGACCTGCAGGTGCTGCGCCTGGCGCTCGATACCCGCTTCTCGCGCGGCGAGCCGCAGGCGCAGGCCGCAGCCGGCATCGCGCCGCTCGACCGCAGCCGCTTCCAGGGCAAACACTGGGCCAGCCGGGCCCGGCCCTGGGTTGATCGGCTGGCCTGCGCCTGGCTGATCCGCCGCTTCATCGACCCGGCCGCCCGCTTCAGTTGGCTGGCGGTGGCCGACGGCCCGGTCAAAACCCCGCGCGGCGCGCTTGGCTTTGACTACGACGGTGCCCGCTTCAGCCATGTCGGCGCCCTGGTCACCTTTGAGGTGCTGATGGCCAGCTTTGCGCTGACGGGCGATGCCAGGCTGCGCCGGATTGCCGGCGCGGTGCACTACCTGGACGCTGGCGGCATCCCGGTGGCCGACGCCGCCGGGCTGGAGGCGGTGCTGGCCGGCCTGCGTGAACTGCATGCCGACGATGACGCACTGGCCGCCGCTGCCGGCCAGATCTTCGATGCGCTGTACGCCAACCCCGGAGCCTCCGCTTGACATCCCACACCCCCCTCACGGCGCCCACCACCGCACCCGCACCCGCACCCCCGCCTGTCAGCCTGGCCGAGGCGCTGCGCTTCTGGCTCAAGCTCGGTTTCATCAGCTTTGGCGGGCCGGCCGGGCAGATCGCCATCATGCACACCGAGCTGGTGGAGCGGCGGCGCTGGATCAGCGAGCAGCGCTTCTTGCACGCGCTCAACTACTGCATGCTGCTGCCCGGCCCCGAGGCCCAGCAGCTCGCCACCTACATCGGCTGGCTGATGCACCGCAGTTGGGGCGGCATCGTGGCCGGTGCGCTGTTTGTGCTGCCCTCGCTGGCCATCCTGATCGCGCTGTCGTGGATCTACCTGCGCTTTGGCCACCTGCCGCTGGTGGCCGGGCTGTTCTACGGTTTGAAGCCTGCCGTCACCGCGCTGGTGCTGCACGCGGCCCACCGCATCGGCAGCCGGGCGCTGAAAAACCGCTGGATGTGGGGCATCGCTGCGGCCGCCTTCGTCGCGATCTTTGCCTCCAACACCCCCTTCCCGGCCATCGTGGCGGCGGCGGCGTTGATCGGCCACTTTGGCGCCCAGGCCTGGCCGCAGGTGTTTGCGCTGGGCGGCGGCCATGGCGCTGCCAAGACCGGTTACGGGCCGGCGCTGATCGATGACCA
>JANLZT010000587.1:0-1596 GCA_031366465.1 Betaproteobacteria bacterium
GTGACACGGCTGCTGCTGCCCTCAAAGGCCAGGCTGATGCTTTTCAGGCCATCCAGCGCCGCCAGCACGTCGGCATCGCTGGCGTTGATCACCGGGTCGCGGGCGGTCTTCTGGTTGCAGCCCGCCACCAGGGTGTTGAGCGACAGCGGGTAGGTGTCGGGCACGGTGATCTGCTTTTCCACCAGCACGCCCAGCACGCGGGCTTCCAGGGGCGTCAGCGCGCGGGCCATTCAATCATCCTTGGACTGGCTGAACATGGGCGATTGCCGTCGCGAGCGCGCCGAGGCTGGGTCGAGGAGCGCAGCCGTACACCCGTACGGCGACGCACTGAGCCCGGACACAAACAGTCCTGTGGACTGTTTGTGCCTGGCGAAGGCACGGGGCGCTGGCCCGTGCCGCAGGCCCGGCATCGGCGGGCGCAGCAGGTAAGCGCCATGTTCAGGCGCCGAAGCCATCGTCAGCCGAAAGGACTGCGCCGTTGATGAAGTGGCTTTGGTTGGCGCACAGCATCATCAGCGCGGCGTCCAGGTCTTGCGGCTGGCCTACGCGCTTGCGCGGCAGCAGGTTGATCAGCTTCTGGCCGGCCTCGGTCTGCCAGTGCTGGTGGTTGATCTCGGTGTCGATATAGCCCGGACACAAGGCGTTGACGTTGACGCCAAACTTGCCCCACTCCAGCGCCATCGCCCGCGTCATGTGCACCACGGCGGCCTTGCTCATGGCATAGACACCGATCTGGCTGAGCACCCGCAGCCCGGCCATCGATGCCACGTTGACGATGCGCCCGCCGGTATAAGTGCCGGGCGCGGCGCCGCGCGAACGCGCGATCATGCGTTTGGCCACCTCTTGCGCCAGGAAGAAAGCACCCCGGGTGTTGGTGTTGAAGACGTAGTCGAAGTCCTCGGGCATCACGTCCACCAGCCGCTGGGTGGTGCTGACGCCCGAGTTGTTGACCAGGATGTCGATGGTGCCGACCTCGGTCTCGGCGTGCGCCACGGCTGACTTGATGCTGTCGTGGTCGTTGACATCGAGCACCACCACATGGGCATCGCCGCCCAGCGATTCGATCTCGGCACGCAGGGTCTTCAAGCGCTCCACCCGGCGCGCGGCCAGCACCACGGCGGCACCGGCCTTGCTGAGGGTGCGGGCAAACTGCGCGCCCAGGCCGCTGCTGGCACCCGAGACAAAGGCCACGCGGCCGGACAGATCGATGTTGTAGCTCATGGGCAATCGGGTCGGTGACGGCGCCGGGCCGTCGGGTATCTGGGGTGAAACGCTGGCCAATCCGGATCACGATAGCACGGCCTTTTGCGCGGCCAGGACCGCATGATCCGGCCCTGCAGACTATGCCAAGGCCGCCCGCAGGCATCGCCCGAACAGGCCCACCAAATCGATCACCCGGGCCTCACCACATAAAAAGCACGGTCGTTCTATTTTTGCAAACTGACCGCTAGAATCGCGGGCCTTGGCCGAGCCGGCCGGCTTGGCGCATCACCGCCACCCACCCAAGGACACCCGGGATGACACCGCAAGACATTCTCAGCCAGTACGGCCCGCGCGAGGCCATGGAGTACGACGTGGTGATCGTTGGCGGCGGCC
>JANLZT010000604.1:0-3442 GCA_031366465.1 Betaproteobacteria bacterium
CGTGGCCCGGGGCGGCGGCGCGGGCGGGGCTGGGCGGGCAGGCTGAGCAGGCGCATCACGGCAACTGGGGCGACAGCATCACATCGCGCTGGATGCGGCCTTCGGGCAGCTCGATCACCAGCCGCACGCCGGTGGGCAGCAGCAGGCGCTGGGTGACTGCGGCGCCGGCCTGGGCTGCGCCTGCAGATCCCGCCGACCCTGCCGAACTGGCGCCACCCGCCGCGCCCGCTGCCGCTGACGCAGACGCCGACGACGCCGACACCGCCGCTGCCACCGCCACCAGCTGCACATCGGCACTGGACTGGGCATTGCTCCAGCCTTGGCCGCGCCAGAAATAGACCTGCCAGTCGCGCACGCTGTCGAGCAGGCGCAACTGGCCGGCCTCGGTGCCCTGCAACTGCTGGCTGGCCAGCCAGGCCTGCTGCAGATCGGCCTGGCGGGTGGCCACGGCGCTGGCCCAGCGCCGCCAAACCGCCTCGCGCAGCGACCACACCACCACCACCACGCCGTCATCGACCCGGCGCACGATGCGCAGTGCGGCGCCGTCAAAACTCAGGCCCGGCACCTGCGGGCTGTCGTAGACGGCGGCCAGGTCTTGCTCCCACTGGCCGACCAGGGCCGACAGGCGCAGCGCACGCTCACTGGCGGCGCTGGCAATCTCGCGTGCCCGCGCCATCGCCGACACGCCTTGCCAGCCCATGCCGGCGATCACCGCCATGATGAGCAAGGCGACCAGCACTTCCACCAAAGTGAAGCCCGCGCCCCGGCGCCGCATCAAAACCGCCCCAGCACGGTGGACAGCGTGACCAGCACCAGCCCGCCGCTGTCCAGCATCACCGCATCGACCCGGCGGAAATTGGGGTTGGGCGTGCCCTGGGTGCGCAGCAGGCCGCGGTAGTCGCGGCCGAGCTGCTGGCAGGCGAACTCGGCCTCACCGGTGCCGGGGAACTGCTTGGCCAGGCGCAGGCCGGCCAGCGCGTTGTCGGCGCACCAGTGGGCGGCTGTCACGTCACCCAGGCGTTGGGCGTTGTCGGTGAGCGCACCGGCGGCCTTGAGCCCGGCGCCCAGCACCATCGCGGTGATGGCCAGCGCCACCAGCACCTCCACCAGCGTGAAGCCGCGCTGCCGATTCATGGCGGGTTTGCCGCTGACGCCTGGCGCTGCACCGCAAACGGCGCCAGGCCATCGGTGCCCAGCACCAGTTGCGCTTCGCCCAGCGACAGCACGATGCGCTGGGCGCCGATCAGCGGCTCAGGCCCCAGGCGCAGCGCCTGCGCGCCGTCGATGCGGGCGTGGACATGCGCATCCAGCCAGTGGCCGGCCGGCAGAACCTCGGGCGGCAGGCCGACAAAGCGGTAGGCCCGACCGCGCTCGTCGCTGGCGCCGGCCGCGCCCGGCGCATCACCGCTCAGCTCAAAGCGCACCGCCACGCCGCTGGCGCGGGCCTCGGCGCGGCCGGCCTCCAGCAGCGCGGCCAGCCGCATCGCCTCGCGCTCCAGCCGGAAATCATTGCCATCGCGCAAGGCCAGGCTGGCCATGCCCGAGACCAGCGCGATCAGCAGCAGCACCACCAGCAACTCAACCAGCGTGAAGCCGCAAGGGCCGGCGCCGCAGGGGCCGGCGCCGCAGGGGCCGGGCCGGCCGGCACGCAGGGCGCGGGCCAGCGGCTTACTGCCAGGAGCCGATGTCGGCGTTCTTGCCGTCACCGCCCGCCTGCCCGTCGGCACCCAGCGAGAAGACATCGATCTCGCCCTTCACGCCCGGGTAGATGTATTGATAGGGCCGGCCCCAGGGGTCGGCCGGCAGCTTGCTGAGGTAGGACCGCCAGTTGGGCGGCACCGCCCCCGCCGACGGCCTTTTGACCAGTGCCTCCAGGCCCTGCTCGGCGCTGGGATAGCGCTGGTTGTCCAGCTTGTAGAGCTTGAGCGCCTGCATCAGGTTGTTGATATCGGTGCGGGCGGCGGTGGCGCGCGCATCGTCGGTGCGGTCCAGCACATTGGGCACGATCAGCGCGGCCAGCACGCCGATGATCACCAGCACCACCATCAGCTCGATCAGCGTGAAGCCGCGGGCTTTGGCGCGCTGCCGGGCCGGGCTGGCGAGGGAGGCAATGGCAGTTGGCATGGAAGAGTTGGCTCTTTGAGGGGGGCGGCCAGCGCCGGGCCGGCACCAACCCTGAATCATAATCGGCGCATGACTTCGCGCTTGCTGTCACTGTTGATCTGGGCCGCGGTGGCGGCCTGTGCGGTGTTCTGGGGCCTGCGCCTTTGGGTCAAGCCCCAGGCCGTGCCGGGCTCGGCGGTGGTGGCCAGCGGCGGTGCGGCGGTGGCCGGCGATTTGTCGCGCCTGCTGGGCAATCCGCCGGTGCAGGCGCAGGCCCAGGCGCTGCCGGTGGCGGTGGAATCGCGCTTCAAGCTGGTGGGCGTGGTGGCGCCGCGCGCCGGCCAGTCCAGCGGGCTGGCGTTGATCTCGGTGGACGGCAAACCAGCCCGCACCGTGGGCGTGGGCCGCGAGGTCGAGCCCGGCCTGCGGCTGTTGGCCGTCAGCCAGCGCCAGGCCGACCTGGGTGCCGGCGGCAGCGCGCCGCGGCTGGCACTGACCCTGCCGATGCTGGCCGAGGCCAACCGCGGCCGGCCGGCCGATCTGCCCGGCGACGGCGGCCAGCCCAACCTGCCGAACCAGCCCAACCGGCTGCCCTTGAACGGCGTGCCGGGCGCGATGCTGGGCCTGCCCGGCGGCGTGGCGCCGCAACTGCCGCCCGGCGTGGCCCAGCGCCTGATGGGTCAGGCCCAGCCCGGCCTGCCGTTGCGGGCGATGCCCTCAGAGTCGGCCGACGACCCTGGCGCGCCCGTTCCGGCAACGCGCTAGGCGGCCGCCCCCCAGCGGCCGCCGCAGGCCGCCAGGCCTGGCGCTTCAACCATCGCCCAGCAGCACCCAGCCGGCCTGCTCGCGCAGCACACCATCGGCCAGCAGGCGGTCCAGGGTCTCGGCCGCCAGCGCGTTGGCCAGCAACGGGTCATGGGCACATTGCAGGGCCTGGCCAAAGACGGGGGTGGTGGCGATCCAGCCCACCAGGGCCTGGCGCGGCCGGGCCCGAAACTCCAGCATGTGGTAGCTGACCAGGGCCCGCGCGGCATGCTGGCGGTGCTTGATCGGCGCTGCCGCAAAGGCCGCCAAACGCTGGCGCGACGCGGCCAGCGCGGCCGCCACCCCGGTGAAGGGCGGGCCATGGCCGGGCAGCACCAGGCGGGGCGACAGCGATTCGATCAGGTCCAGCACCTGGCTGGCGGCGTCGAAGCCGGGCTCGCCGGTCAGCTCGGGGAAAATGATCGCCAGCCGCTGCTCCCAGAGCGCGTCGCCGCTGATCAAGGTGGCGCTGGCCGGCTGCCACAACAGGATCGCGTCCGGGTCGTGGCCGGGGGCGGCCAACACCTGCCAATCG
>JANLZT010000674.1:0-2636 GCA_031366465.1 Betaproteobacteria bacterium
GCCAGCCGCAGGCTGACCTCGCCGCTGCCCACCGCCACCCGCTGGCCATCAACGCGCAGCCACAGCGTGCCCTCGTCGTCCACCCCGTCGGCAATACCCGCCGGCAAGCCCGGCAGGCTGGTGGTCACCGCCCGGCCCCGCAGCAGGTCGCGGGCCTCGAAGCCCGGCCGCGACGGCGCAAAGCCGTCCTGCTCAAAGCGCTGCAAGGCCTGCACCAAGGCCGGCGCCACGCGGGCCAACACGGCGGGCGCGGTCAGCGCGGGGTCCATCTCTTGCAGGCAGCCATAGCCCCAGCTCAGCGCGTCGGTGGCTTGCGGCATCACGTTCAGGCCCACGCCCACCACCGCCATGCGGCAGCTGCCGGCCAGCACCGATTCGATCAGGATGCCGCCCAGCTTGCGGCCAATTGGGACGGTCAGGCCGGCCAGGCTGGGCTGGCCCGCCGCGACAACCGGCCCGGCGGCGCCGGGCGCGTCCAGCAGCAGCAGGTCGTTGGGCCATTTGAGGCCCAGGCGCGGCGGCAGGCCTGGTGTGGGTGGGTCCAGCGCATTGGCCAGCGCCAGGCCCACCGCCAGCGACAGGCCCGACCAGTTGGCTTTGGCCAGCGCCAGCGCCAGCGAAAATGTCAGCGACGCGCCGGCGGCCGACTGCCAATGTTTGCCCTGGCGGCCCCGGCCCTGGGTCTGGTGCTCGGCCACCAGCAGGCAGGGCTGGGCATCGCTGTGGCGGCGGCCCGGCCCGCTGGGGCTCTGGCCGGGCGGCCGCCAATCCTGGCGGCGGGCCGGGTTGATGCCCCGGATGCGGTCCAGCAACAGCGTGTTGGTGGACGTGCAACTGGCCAGCACCTCCACGCTCAGGTCGGGCAGGCTGGGCAGCAGGCGCTGCCACAGCGCCTCGGCGTCCCAGTCCAGGTGCTCAGGGCCCGGCATCGTGGGGCTGTCGCTCAAGCGCTGGGTTTGGCTTTGGCGCGGACCTTGGGCGCCAGCATGGTGCCGCGGCAGGCCTTGGCGCCGCAGCGGCAGGCAAAGCGTGCTTTGAGCGCCGGGGTGTGGCGCTCGTCGATCACCAGGCCGTAGTCGAAGAACAGCTCCTCGCCCACCTTCAGGTTGCGCAGGGCCCGCAGCCAGACCCGGCCCTGGTCTTCCTCGGCCTCGCAGTTGGGCGCGCAGGCGTGGTTGATCCAGCGTGAGGCATTGCCACCCACCAGGCCGTCGATCACCTGGTCACCATCGAGGTGGAAGTAGAAGGTGTGGTCGGGCTGGCTGGGGTCATGCGGATGGCGGCGCAGCGCCTCGGGCCAGCCGATCACCTCGCCCGTGTACTCGATGAAGGCCTCGCCCTTGCGAATGGGCTGCACCACGAACACGCCCTTGCCATGCACTCCGCTCTTGCGCACCTGCAGACGGCGGCCACGCACAGGGGCTGATGGGGACGCAGGGGCCGGTGGCGCCGGTGCAGCGGTGACGGTCTTGCGGGCGCTGGCTTGCACGGTGGCCTTCATTGGGTAAAGTGATCCCATGAGCGCGCGCATGCACACCTGTGCAAGCGCGCGTGAGAAGCGGCGGATTGTAGGCATGGCGCTTGGCGCCACCCCGGGCCCGCCGTGCCCTCCCAAGGACCCCATCAGACCCATGCGCCCGCCGGGCCGCCCCCAGGGCGAATTCCGGAGTGCGCAGCACGAAGGTAGAACATTGACCAAGACCCTCATCATTGCCGAGAAGCCCAGCGTGGCGCAGGACATCGTGCGCGCCCTCACCCCGGTGGCCGGCAAGTTCGACAAGCAGGACGACCACTTCGAGAACGAGCGCTATGTGGTCAGCTCGGCGGTGGGCCACCTGGTGGAGATCACCGCGCCCGAGGAATACGACGTCAAGCGCGGCAAATGGAGTTTTGCCAACCTGCCGGTGGTGCCGCCGCACTTTGACTTGGCACCCATCGACAAGGCCAGGAGCCGGCTCAACTCTCTCGTCAAGCTGGTCAAGCGCAAGGATGTGTCAGCGCTGATCAATGCCTGCGACGCCGGCCGCGAGGGCGAGCTGATCTTCCGCCTGATCGTGCAGTACGCCGATAACTTGAAGACGCCACTGGCCAAGCCGGTGCAGCGCCTGTGGCTGCAGAGCATGACGCCGCAGGCCATCCGCGACGGCTTTGACCATCTGCGCAGCGACAAGCAGATGCTGGGCCTGGCCGACGCCGCGCGCAGCCGCAGTGAGGCCGACTGGCTGGTGGGCATCAACGGCACGCGGGCGATGACGGCCTTCAACAGCCGCGATGGCGGCTTTTTTCTCACCACCGTGGGCCGGGTGCAGACGCCCACGCTGTCGATCATGGTCGAGCGCGAGGAGAAAATCCGCAAGCACGTCTCGCGCGACTACTGGGAGGTCAAGGCCGGGTTCCAGGCTTCGGCCGGTGGCTATGAGGGCAAGTGGTTCGACCCCAAGTTCAAGAAGGGCGCGGCGCCGGGTGAACCCGCCGATGCACCGCCCGACCCCGACCGCCGCGCCGACCGGCTGTGGAACGAGCGCGACGCCAATGCCATCCGCCAGGCGGTGCTGGGCCAGACCGGCACGGTCAGTGAGGAGGCCAAGCCCAGCAGCTCGGCCAGCCCGCTGCTCTATGACCTGACCACGCTGCAG
>JANLZT010000728.1:0-4666 GCA_031366465.1 Betaproteobacteria bacterium
TCATGACCACCAATGCGGGCGCCGAGACCATGAACAAGTCGACCATCGGCTTCACCAATTCGCGCCAGCAAGGCGACGAGATGGCCGACATCAAACGCATGTTCACGCCCGAGTTCCGCAACCGGCTGGACGCCACCGTCAGCTTCCGGGCGCTGGACGAGTCGATCATCCTGCGGGTGGTCGACAAGTTCTTGCTGCAGCTTGAGAGCCAGTTGGCCGAGAAGAAGGTGGACGTGACCTTCACCGACACCTTGCGCAAGCACCTGGCCAAGAAGGGCTTTGATCCGCTGATGGGTGCGCGGCCGATGCAGCGCCTGATCCAGGACACGATCCGCCGGGCACTGGCCGATGAGTTGCTGTTCGGCCGGCTGGTCGATGGGGGCCGGCTGACGGTGGATGTCGACGACAAAGAGCAGGTTCAGCTCGATATCCAGCCGCCCAAGAAAAACGACAAGGCCAAGACCGAGCCGGCGCCGGCCTGATCGGCCCCGCCCGACATGGGCGGGTACTTCAGCGCCGATTGAACGCCGCCGGGTCTTGCCCGAAATAGCGCGCCAGCGTCCGGTACCAGTCCGGATGCCTGGCGCGCATCTCCTTGGGCCTGACGAAGAAGCACTCGGTCGAGACCGCAAAGAACTCGTCGATGCCGGTGGCGCCGTAGGGGTCGATCAAGGTGTCCTGGTCGGTGTCCACGGCAGCGCAGAAGCGCTCGAACTCGGGGTCCATCACGGCGATCCAGGCCTCACGCTCGGCCCTGCTGGGCAGTGGCGGCACGCCGTCGGCCTGGCCGTCGCCCATGTCCAGCACATGGGCAAACTCGTGGATCACCACGTTGTAGCCCCATTGCGCCGACTCACCCGCGTCTGCCACGTCCACCCACGACAGCATCACCGGGCCACCGGCCATGGCCTCGCCGGTCAGCGCCTCTTCATAGTGGTGAACCACGCCGTCCGCGTCGGTCACCTCGCGTTGTGCCAGCACCTCGTCGGGGTGCACGACGATGCCGACGAAACTGCGGTAGGGGGCCAGCCCGAAGCTCAGCACCGGCAAACAGGCCTGGGCGGCGATGCACACCGCCATTGCATCGTCCACCGCCAAGCCTCCGGCGCCGGTGAACTCCTTCTCGTCGAGAAACAGGCTGGCCAGGCGCCGCAGTTCGGCTTGATCGGCCAGCGGCCGCGCAGCCAGGAAGGGCAGCCGCGCCAGCGTCAATTGCCAGAGCGCGTCGGGGATCGTGCGCCGCGCCACTGCCAGCGATTCGCGGTGGGCACGCCAGCGGTGCCAGAGTGCTTTCACTGCGCTGCGTTCAAGGCACCGGGCAGTTGCTGCCAGCGGGGTCGGCCAGATCGAGTGATTGCAGGCCGGCCTGGCTGAGGCGAAGCAGCCGTGCACGTTGCGGCAGGCTGTCGAAATCCCAATCGCCCAGCACCTGGCGCGACCGGCCACCGGGCAGGCCATGCATCGCCGGCCTGTGGGTATGGCCGTGGATCAGCACCTGCGCGTCGGCCGCCTCCAGCCAGGCGCTGGCCGCTGCCGCATCCACGTCGGCCCATGGGCCGGGTGGCATCGTGGCCTGGTGCGCTGCGCTCGCATCCCGCATCGCGCGCGCCTGCTGCTGGCGCGCCGCCAGGGGCCGGGCCAGAAAGCCTTGCTGCCAGGCGGCGGAGCGCACCTGCTGACGGAACTGCTGGTAGGCGGTGTCAGCCAGGCACAGTGCGTCACCATGGCTGAGCAGCCAGCGTTGGCCAAAGGCCAGCAGCACGGTCGGGTCGGCCAGGCGCCGCATGCCGCTGGCGGCGAGCATCTCGTCGCCGACCAGAAAATCCCGGTTGCCGGGTAGAAAGGCCAGCACCCGGTGCTGGGCGGCCTGCTGCAGCACCGCCACGCATTGGGCCTCGAAGCCCTGGCGGCATGCGTCATCGCCCACCCAGACCTCAAACAAGTCGCCCAGCATCAGCACCGCGTCGGCCGGGGTGCCCAGCAGGTGGTCGCGCCAGGCCTCAAAGGTACGGGGCATGTCGGCGTGCAGGTGCACGTCCGACAGCAGGTCAATGCACCGCCAGGCCGGGTCAGCCTGCAGCAGCGGGAAGGGCGGCGGGGCGCTGCTCACGCTGCGGGCCGCCGCGCCGTCAGACGATCTCTATCGCCTTGAGGATCAGCACGTCCTCGGTGGGCACGTCGTCATGGCCGCCCTTGCGGCCGGTGGCCACCGCCTCGATCTGGTCGACCACCTCGATGCCGGCGATCACCTTGCCGAACACCGCATAGCCCCAACCCTGGGGGCTCTCGCTGGTGTGGTTGAGAAAGTTGTTCTGGGTGGCATTGATGAAGAACTGCGCGGTGGCCGAATGCGGTGCGCTGGTACGGGCCATGGCCAGCGTGTACTTGTCGTTCTTCAAGCCGTTGTTGGCCTCGTTGCGGATCTCGCCCTGGGTCGGCTTTTGCTGCATGCCGGGGGCAAAGCCACCGCCCTGGATCATGAAGCCCTTGATGACGCGGTGGAACACCGTGCCGTCGTAGTGGCCGCTGTGGACATAGCCCAGGAAGTTGGCCACCGACAAGGGCGCCTTGACGTCATCGAGCTCGATGCGCACGGTGCCCAGGCGGGTGGTCATTTCAACAATCTTGCTCATTTGGATTCCTTCAGGAGGGTGGCTTGCTTGATTTGAATGGCTTGCTGGGGCACGTTCTGGTGGCCGGCCTGGTTGCCCACAGCCACGGCCTTGATGCGGTCAACCACGTCCATGCCTTCGACCACCTTGCCGAACACCGCATAGCCGTTGCCATCGCCAGAGTTGGCGGCGTCCAGGCGCAGGTTGTCGCCGACATTGATGAAGAACTGCGCGGTGGCTGAATCAGGCACCTGGGTGCGTGCCATGGCCAGCGTGCCCCGCAGATTGGACAGGCCGTTCTTAGCCTCCAGCGGGATGGGTGCGCGCGACGGCTTCTCTTGCATGTCCGGGCCCATGCCACCGCCCTGGATCATGAAGCCGTCGATCACGCGGTGGAAGATGGTGCCGTTGTAGTGGCCGCTCTGCACATACTGCACAAAGTTGGCCACTGTCCTGGGTGATTTCTCAGCGTCCAACTGCAACACGATGTCACCCATGGAGGTGCTGAGGCGCACCTTCTGGGCCCACGCAGGGGCAGTCAGGGCCAGGCTGGCCGCCAGGGTGCAGGCCATCAGCGCGGCCTGGGTCAGCGATTTCATCGGGGTCTCTCCGGTAGGGGGCAAGGGTTCAAGGTTTGGTCGGGATGCTCGCGGCATTGGGGCAGGGTCAGCGCGCCGCTGTCAGCTCGCGCGCCAGGCGCAGTTTGGTCTGCAATGGCGCGTCATTTCGGTTTCGGGCGGCGGCCTCGTAGGCCTGCAGCGCCAGGCGCACCAGTACGTCACCCAGGTTCTCATGCGCGGTGCGGTAGAGCGGGTCCAGGCGCAAGGCCGATTCGAGGGAGGCGCGGGCCTGTTGCAGCCTGCCAGCAGCGGCCTGCAGCACGGCCAGGTTGTTGTAGGGCTCGGGCAACTCGGGGAAGTCCTGGGTCAGTTGCTCCAGCAGCCGGGCGGCGTCGCTCGGGCGGCCCGACTCCGACAGGATGATGGCCTTGAGCAGCCGTAAGCCCGCATCGCCCGGGCTTGCCTGCAGGCCCAGTTCTATGCTTTGCAGGGCCGCCTGCGTCTCACCGCGGCGGAACTGCTGCTCGATATTGCGCAGCGCCTGTGCTTGGTCAGCGGCATGCACCGGCTGCAGCGGCAGGCACAGCAAGGCGCACAGCAGTGTGGACAGCCAGGCTGAGCCATCAAAGGTGGCTGCCGGCAGGCGGGCCTGGCGAGGTTCGGGGCGGGGCTTCAAGTCAGGACAAGGGTGGTGAAGGGTGGTGAAGGGTGGTGAAGGGTGCCCCCCAGGCAGGCTTGGAGGTGCTGAAATCGGCACCGCCGCTATACTGATTTCATTGTATCGACCCCCCGCGACGGGGCCTTGCGCTTGCCGCAGCAGGCCCCGCTGCCAGCCCGCCACCAGGCCCGGGTGGGCCGCCCCCCAGACACTCTCGGCTGCGCCCCGCGCGGCCGCTTCATGCATCGGCCCATGACCCTGCGCCTGTTCAATACGCTGACCCGCCGGCTGGAGGTCTTCACGCCGATCGAGCCTGGCCGGGTGCGCATGTATGTCTGTGGCATGACCATCTACGACCTGTGCCACATGGGCCATGCCCGCATGATGATGGCCTTTGACGTGGTCTACCGCTGGCTGCAGGCCAGTGGCTACCAAGTCACCTATGTGCGCAACATCACCGACATCGAGGACAAGATCATCAAGCGGGCGGTGGAGCGCGGCATCACGATCCGGGCCCTGACTGACGAGATGATTGCCGCGATGCGGCAGGACCTGGCCGCCATCGGCACCGTGGCACCTACCCATGAGCCACGCGCCACCGACTATGTGCCGCAGATGCTGGCCATGATCGGCGGCCTGGAGCGCAAGGGCCTGGCCTACCGGGCGGCGGGTGGCAAGGCCGGCGGCGATGTGAACTTTGCGGTGCGCAAGTTCTCGGGCTACGGCAAGCTGTCGGGCAAGAGCATCGATGATTTGCGTGCCGGCGAGCGGGTGGCGGCGGGCGACGGCAAGGACGACCCGCTTGACTTTGTGCTGTGGAAAGCCGCCAAGCCCGA
>JANLZT010000735.1:0-6581 GCA_031366465.1 Betaproteobacteria bacterium
CTCGGGCGCGGCGGTCTTGGCCAGGCTGCCGCCAAATTTGCCCACGGCGGTGCGCGCGGCGGCGACGATGACGATGTCGGTAGTCATGAATATCTCCTGATAGAAAAAAGTCCGGGTGCGAGCTTAAGCCTTCTGCTTGACGTAGCGGCCCGGCGCCGGCTCGATCACCTTGTGGCTGCGGTTGCCATAGGTCTTGGGCGCGGCCACGTCCTTGCCGCCCTGGCGGCCCAGCCACTCGGCCCACACCGGCCACCAACTGCCCGGCTTCTCGGTGGATGTCTTGAACCAGTCGTCGGCCTGGGCCGGCAGCTTGGCGTTCACCCAGTGGCTGCGCTTGTTCTTGGCGGCCGGGTTGATGACGCCGGCAATGTGGCCCGATGCGCCCAGCACAAAGGTCTGGTCCTGGGCACCCGCCAGCACGCCGGTGGACAAATATGCCGCCTGCCAGGGCACGATGTGGTCTTCGCGCGAGGCATAGATGAAGACCGGGCATTTGATCTTGCCCAGGTCGAGACTCTCGCCACAGACGGTGAGCATACCCGGCAGCTTGAGCTGGTTTTCCAGGTAGGTGTGGCGCAGATACCAGCAGTACATCGGGCCCGGCAGGTTGGTGGAGTCACCGTTCCAGTACAGCAGGTCAAAGGCCGGCGGTGCCTCGCCCTTCAAGTAGTTGCCCACCACGTAGTTCCAGACCAGATCGTTGGGGCGCAGCAGGTTGAAGGTGGTGGCCAGCTCCTTGCCCTTGAGCAGGGCCGGGCCGTCGGGCGCATCCGGGCCCAGCGTGGTCTCGCGCTGGTGCACCGAGGCTTCATCGACAAACACGTCCAGGATGCCGGTGTCCGAGAAATCCAGCAGCGTGGTCAGCAAGGTCATCGACTCGGCCGGCTGCTCACCGCGCGCCGCCAGCACCGCCAGCGCTGTGGACAGGATGGTGCCGCCGACGCAGAAGCCCAGCGTGTTGAGGGTGGTCTCGCCGCTGATGGCCAGCACCACCTCAATGGCCTTGATGGGCCCCAGCTCGATGTAGTCGTCCCAGGTCATCGCCACCATGCTCTGGTCCGGGTTGCGCCAGCTGACCACAAACACCCGGTGGCCTTGGTCGACGGTGTAGCGGATCACCGAGTTCTCGGGCTGCAGATCGAGGATGTAGTACTTGTTGATGCAGGGCGGCACAAACAGCATTGGCCGCTGGTGCACCTTGGGCGTCAGCGGTTTGTACTCGATGAGCTGGAACAAGGCGTTCTCGAACACCACCGCACCCTCGCTGGTGGCCACATTGCGGCCGACCTCGAACACGGTCTCATCGGTCTGCGAGATATGGCCCAGCTCGATGTCCTTGAGCAGCAACTGCATGCCGTGCTGCAGGCTCTCGCCCTGGGTCTCCAGCGCCTTGGCCAGCGCCTCGGGGTTGGTGGCCAGGAAATTGGCCGGGCTGGCGGCGTCCACCCACTGCTGCACCGCAAAGCGGATCTTGGCCTTGGTCTTGGCGTCGCCTTGCAGGCTGTCGGCCATTTGCATCAGGGTGCGGGCGTTGAGCAAATAGGCCTGCGCCGACATCGCGCCGGCCGGGTTCTGGCGCCAGGCTTCGGCGGCAAAGCGCTTGTCAGCGGGCGGCGCCGCGGTCTTGCCGCCCTGGGCCAGGCCGGTGAGCGCGTTGTTCCATAGCGCTGCTGCCTCGCCCAGGTAGCTTTGCTGCAAGCGGGCCAGCGCGTCCATCGGCAGGCTGGTGCCGGCCAGGGTCTTGACCATGTCACCCATCCCCGCATTGATGGCCAGGGCGGTGGTCTGGGCGGTTTGGCTGAGCTCAGCCAGGTTGGGCAGTGCTTTTTTTGTCATCGGTGTCTCCGGGTCGGTCGGCGCTGTGGGCTTGGCAAAGCAATGGCGCCGTGACGCTGTGTGCGATGCTGCGCAAACTCTCACCTTGTAGGGCTACGAGCTTACCCTAGCTTGACTCAAATTTTCAATAAGTGATATCGCGTATCGCTATCTGAAATGCACATCGTCGCAGTGGCCTGGATATTCGTCGTGGTCTTGGTGGCGGCCGCCGAAGCCAGCGCGCCCCAGGGCAGCTTGCTGGGCGCACTGGTCACGCTGCTGTTCTACGGGGCCCTGCCCTTGGGCATCGTGCTCTACCTGATGGGCGGGCCGGCGCGGCGCAGGGCCCGAGCGGCGTCATCACACCAGGGCGATGGCCGCAGCCAGCCGGCCGGTGAGTCGATCACGCCGGAACGAGAAAAACCGTGAGGCGTCGGCCACGGTGCACCCGGCATCGCCGCTGATCTGCACCAACCCCAGTGCTGACAAGCGGCGGCGCGCCAGCGCAGGCAGATTGGCCAGCCAGCCGGGGCTGCCGTCGGCGCGCTGGCGCGGCACGAACAGGCCGGGATCGGGCCGGGCAGGATCGGCGCCGAACGCCGCCAGCACATCCGCCCCCACCTCAAAGGCCGCCGGACCGATGCATGGGCCCAGCCAGGCCAGCACCTGGTCGGGCGCCACGCCGGTGGCCTGGCAAAGGGCGGCCACGCTGTTGTCCAGCACGCCGGCTGCCAGACCACGCCAGCCCGCATGGGCCGCGCCCACGCCGACGCCATTGGCGGTGCACAGCAACACCGGCAGGCAAT
Organism: Betaproteobacteria bacterium; assembly: GCA_031366465.1. Classification (GTDB taxonomy): domain Bacteria; phylum Pseudomonadota; class Gammaproteobacteria; order Burkholderiales; family Burkholderiaceae_C; genus Pseudaquabacterium. Next base: position 2,622 of record JANLZT010000735.1, read on the forward strand.
CGGCCACCAGCACGCAGCAGGCGATGCCGGGCTCGGTGCAGATGCTGGCGTCGGCTGTCGGCAACAGGTCGGCCGCCGGGCCGGCGACCAGCCTGAGCACCTGGGCACCATGCACCTGGTTCAACCAAACCGGCCGGGCCCCCAGCGTGGCGGCAAAGCGCCGCTGGTTCTCGTGCACCGCCGCCGGCAGGTCTTGTTCGACACCCGGCAGCGCGGACGGGCGCAGGTTGAGGCTGTCAAAGGGCGCGGCGCTGACACCGCCCTGGCGGGTGCTCATCATGGCCCGGACATTGGGCGGTGCAGCCCAGGCCGGCCGCAGTGCATCGGGTAGCGCGTTTGTCAAACCCGCGGAGAGCGCCGGGCCCGCCTCAGCTGGCATCCGGGCATTCCGATGGCTGCGACTTGGCAAAGGCATCGAGCTGCATGCACTGCTCGAACACCCGCATCACCTGGGGCAGATCATCAATGCGGCAGTCAAAGCGCTGGGCGTTGAAGATCTGCGGCACCAGCGTGCAATCGGCCAGCGTGGGCACATCACCATGGCAAAAGCGCGCCGGCTGCGCCGCCAGTTGGCGCTCCACCACCGCCAGCCCGCTCTCCACCCAGTGGCGGTACCAGCGGTTCTTGTCGTCCTCGCTCACCTTCAGCTCATGCACCAGGTAGCGCAGCACCCGCAGGTTGTTGAGCGGGTGAATCTCGCAGGCGATGTCCTGGGCCAGCGCCCGCACCCGGGCTCGGCCCAATGCATCGGCCGGCAGCAAGGGCGGCTGCGGATGGGTTTCATCGAGGTATTCGATGATCGCCAGCGACTGGGTCAGCCAGGCATCCCCATCCTTGAGCAAGGGCACCAATCGCGACGGTGACCGCGACGCATAGGCCTCGGCCAGGTGCTCCTTGCGCACCAGGTGCACCGGCAAGTAGTCGTAATCCAGGCCCTTGAGCGCCAGCGCAATGCGCACCCGGAACGAGGCCGACGAGCGGAAATAGTTGTAAAGCTCCATATGGACAAGCTCCCCGGTCTTGGCGCGCTGCGTGCCGTTTACTTGACCTGCACCCGCAGGCTGCCCAGGCCGGCGATGCGGGCCTCCATCAGGTCACCTGGCAGCACGGCGGCCACGCCGGCCGGTGTGCCGGTGAAGACCAAGTCCCCAGGCTGCAGGGCCCAGGCACGGCTCAGGGTGGCGATGGTCTCGGCCACGCTCCAGATCAGCTCGCTCAAGTCGCCCTTCTGACGCAGGCTGCCATTGACCGATACATCGATGGCACCCCGCAGCAACTCGCCGGTGCTGGCAATCGGGTGAATCGGTCCGATCGGCGCTGACTCATCAAAGGCCTTGCCGATGCACCAGGGCCGGCCCTGCTTTTTCATCTCGTTCTGAAGGTCACGCCGGGTCATGTCCAGGCCAATCGCATAACCCCAGATGTGGCTGGCGGCGTCAGCCACGTCGATGTCACGCCCGCCCTTGCCGATGGCCACCACCAGTTCCACCTCGTGGTGCAGGTTGTGGGTGAGTGGCGGGTAGGCCATCTGGCCGGTCTGCCCATCGGCCACCGGCAGCACCGCGTCGGCCGGCTTCAAGAAGAAGAACGGTGGCTCGCGGCCGGTGAAACCCATCTCCTGAGCGTGCTCGGCATAGTTGCGGCCCACGCAATAGATGCGACGCACCGGGAAGGCGCCGCCGCCCACCACGGGCACAGCAGCGATGGCAGCGGGGGGAATCAGGTAGTTCATAGGTGGGCGCCACCGACGGTGGCTTGGCAGGGATGGCGACAGTGGCGCAGGGCTTGCGGCCGCGATGATGCCATGCAGCCCGCTACACTTTTACCGATGATCGAGATGCGAAGAATCAAGCACTGCCGCCAATGCGGCACCGCGGTGGCCTACCGCATCCCCGATGACGACAACCGTGAACGAGCGGTCTGCCCGGCCTGCGCCACCATCCACTACGAGAACCCGCTCAATGTGGTGGGCACGCTGCCGGTCTGGGGTGACCAGGTGCTGCTGTGCAAGCGCGCCATCGAGCCGCGGCTGGGCTTCTGGACGCTGCCAGCTGGCTTCATGGAGCTGGGCGAGACGGTGGAAGCCGGCGCGCTGCGCGAGACGGTGGAAGAGGCCGGCGCCAAGGTCGAAATGCAGGGCCTGTTCACGCTGCTGAACGTGGCACGGGTGGGCCAGGTGCATCTGTTCTACCGCGCCCGGATGTTGGACACCTCGCTGGACCCCGGCTCTGAGACGCTGGAGGCCAGGCTGTTCCACGAGCATGAGATCCCCTGGGACGAGATCGCCTTTCGCACCGTGCGCGAGACCTTGAAGCACTACTTTGCCTGCCGGCCCAGCGGGCACTACCCGCTGCAGATTGCCGACATCGGCTGATCCGGCAAGCCTGCCTGGCCAGACATCAGCGCTTGACCGGCGGCAGATCGGTGCAACTGCCATGCGCCACCTCAGCCGCCATGCCGATGCTCTCGCCCAGCGTCGGGTGGGGGTGGATGGTCTTGCCGATATCGACCGCGTCGGCGCCCATCTCGATGGCCAGGGCCACCTCGCCGATCATGTCGCCGGCATGGGTGCCGACGATGCCGCCGCCCAGGATCTTGCCGTGGCCATGCGCTCCGGGTGAATCGTCGAACAGCAGCTTGGTAAAACCCTCGTCGCGGCCATTGGCAATCGCCCGGCCCGAGGCCGTCCAGGGGAACAGGCCTTTTTTGACCTTGATGCCGCGCGCCTTGGCCTCGTCCTCGGTCAAGCCAACCCAGGCCACCTCGGGGTCGGTGTAGGCCACGCTCGGGATGACCCGGGCGTCGAATTGGGCCTTGGTGTCGCCCGCTGCAACTTCAGCCGCCACATGCGCCTCGTGCACTGCCTTGTGCGCCAGCATCGGCTGGCCCACCACATCGCCGATGGCAAAGATGTGCGACACGTTGGTGCGCATCTGCACGTCCACCGGGATGAAGCCGCGGTCGGTGACCACGACGCCGGCCTTGTCGGCGGCAATCTTCTTGCCATTGGGCGTGCGGCCCACGGCCTGCAGCACCAGGTCGTACAGGCCCTCGCTCTGGGTGCCGTCCAGGCCTTCGAACTTGACGCGAATGCCGTCCACCGTGGCCTCGGCCCCCACCGTCTTGGTCTTGAGCATGATCTTGTCAAAGCGCGGCGCGTTCAGCTTCTGCCAGACCTTGACCAGGTCGCGATCGGCGCCCTGCATCAGGCCGTCGAGCATCTCCACCACATCGAGCCGGGCGCCGAGCGTGGAATACACCGTGCCCATCTCCAGGCCGATGATGCCGCCGCCGACCACCAGCATCTTCTTCGGCGCGGCGCGTAGCTGCAGCGCGCCGGTGGAGTCGACGATGCGCTCGTCATCCGGCAAGAAGGGCAGGCGCACCGCTTGCGAGCCGGCGGCGATGATGCATTGCTTGAACTGGATGGTCTGCGTCTTGCCGGTCCTGGCTTGCGCTTCGCCGCTGGTCTCCTCAATGGTGACATGGTGGGGGCTGGCAAAGCTGCCGTAGCCCCGCACCACCGTGACCTTGCGCATCTTGGCCATTGCCGCCAGGCCGCCGGTGAGTTTGCCCACCACCTTGTTCTTGTGGCCCAGCAGCTTGGGCAGGTCCAGCACGGGCTCGGCAAAGCTCACGCCCAGGTCGGCAAAGTGCTTGACCTCGTCCATCACGCTGGCCACATGCAGCAGCGCCTTGCTGGGGATGCAGCCGACGTTCAGGCAAACGCCGCCCAGCGTGGCATAGCGCTCGACGATCACGGTCTTGAGGCCCAGGTCGGCGGCACGGAAGGCGGCTGAGTAGCCGCCCGGGCCGGCGCCCAGCACCAGCAGGTCGCATTCGATGTCGGCCGAGCCCGCGAATTGCGCTGCCTGCGGCGCACTGGCTGCTCCTTCCCCCTGGAAGGGGGAAGGTTGGGATGGGGGTGCAGCGGGGGCACTGCCGCCATTGGGGGGGGGG